>NZ_CAWUDO010000062.1:0-51812 GCF_963920935.1 Nostoc sp. CCY 9925
TCTCAGTATTTACTTATCTTTACATAGTTTAGTTTTTTCGCGCCGACTTACTTAGGGCAAATTATCGATAAATTACTTAAGCATTTGCCAAGAGAAAGATATCAGTCAGCAGCAGAAGTTTTGCAAGATTTAAATTCTCTCAAACTCAAGGTTGCAACAACAATTCTGGAGATTCCACAACAACGATTACCAACAGTTCCAGGAAACACTATATCTCTACAAACTTTTGAATTTGATGTAGTCACAGTAGACGGAAAAGGTATAGAAATTAGCCGGAAACACCAAAGTGCAAACTTCTTTGTAGAAGACTTAGGAAATGGGGTAATTCTAGAAATGGTATCCATCCCTGGTGGTACTTTTATGATGGGTTCGGCGCCAACAGAAGCAGGACGACGCGATGATGAAGCGCCGCAGCATCAAGTTACAGTTCCTCACTTTTTTATGGGTAAATATGAAATTACCCAAGCGCAGTATCAAGCAATTATGGGCAGTAACCCTTCCTACTTCCACAGCAATGGGGCAAATTTACCTGTGGAAAATGTGAGTTGGAATGATGCAGTAGAATTCTGTCAAAAGTTAAGCCAAAAGACCAGACGAACCTATCGTTTACCTAGCGAAGCAGAATGGGAGTATGCCTGTCGCGCTGGAACTACTACACCATTTTATTTTGGTGAAACAATTACCACTGATTTAGTCAACTATAACGGAAATTCTACATACGCCTCTGCGCCAAAGAGTAAATATCGTCAGCGAACAACACCAGTAGGTAGTTTTCCACCTAACGCCTTTGGTTTATATGATATGCACGGCAACGTTTATGAGTGGTGTCAAGATTACTGGCATCAAAATTACCAAGGCGCACCCACTAATGGTAGTGCTTGGTTAAACACTGGTTTATTCTCTCGTTTGTTCTATGATAAATTGATGCGCGGTGGTTCTTGGTTCGTCAATCCAGACGACTGCCGCAGTGCCAACCGCAATAGTTTTATGCACGCATATCGTTACGGCAATGTCGGTTTTCGTGTAGTTTCGGTGCTTGCGTGAACCAGATATGAGTTAGACACGAGAAAAGGTTCAATGAATACTATTATCCTCAATCTAAAAGCGATCGCTAATTTAAGCGATGAGCAATTTTATCAATTGTGTCTTGCTAATCGCGATCTAAGTCTGGAAATGAATGCAGCAGGAGAATTAATCATTGTGCCACCAGTAGGAGGAGAAAGCGGAAATCAAGAAGCAGACCTAATTACAGACTTGAATAATTGGAATCGTCAAACTAAATTAGGCAAAGTTTTTAGTTCTTCAACTGTTTTTATCCTACCAAATGGTGCAAAACGTTCCCCTGATGCAGCTTGGGTCAAGTTGGACAGATGGGAAGCTTTAACAGCAGAACAGCGAAAAAAATTTCCGCCACTTGTACCGGATTTTGCCATTGAACTGCGTTCTGAAACAGACCGACTCAAACCTATCCAAGAAAAAATGCAGGAATACATTGAAAATGGTTTGCGTTTGGGATGGCTGATTAATCCTCAAGATGCAAATGTGGAAATTTACCGAATCGGAAAAGCTGTAGAAGTTATGCAAATACCAGCGATTCTTTCTGGAGAAGATATCTTACCCGGATTTGAGTTGCAACTGTAGCTAAAGAGAGATTTACACATACATTCCTAACGAAATGCTCTCTACTTCTGCTAAAATTTTATCGACGATAGTTGCTAATAGCTTTAATCGATTTGTGGGAAGCTCAATAATCGCTATGCTTCTTCCAGTCAAGTTTTGCGGGTATTTCAAATTCTTATCTGATGTGAGAAAGATATCATACGCAGCGTCAACAATTCAAGTGCAAGCTGTATCTTCAGAGTGGGTGCAGTCAATCTCAGATTCAAAATTGATTGACCGACTACCAAACACAAAAAATGACAAAAACAAAATGCCCCTCTTTTGGTTAAGAGGCGTTTCGTTTTTGTCCAAACATTTATCTCACGCTAGTCTATCGGGTGAGACATCAAATTCATGCTCTATTCAGCTAAAAAACTAGATTTTATTATTCAGTATTCATAGGAACTTGATACAAATAGATAGGCGTAATTAAATATCAAATAAACCATAGTTCCTAGTAAGCGATTCATCGCTGATTCAAGCTCATCAAGACTCAAGTCCTGACTACAAACTTTGATTTATTTACGCCTAGCTACTTATGAGTAACTACCAAGTGTCGGCTGTACCTTTTTTGTAAGGCTCACCTGTAAAAGGTTGTACGCCAATAGTAGGATAAGCATCATCATTAGGCCCAAAAATCCGCATTGCAGCTTCAGAAATATACTGGGTTACATTAGCAAGCATTTGGGAAATATTGGAAATAGTCATATTATTGGACTCCTAATTTTTGAGTCACTTTAGTTGTGATACCTATACTCTAATCCTGATTTAGTTAGGTAGCTATAACTCTCAATATATTGAGAACCTATGCAATGTTTATTCAGATAAGTTTGCAATACTTTAGACTGTCAAAAAGTCAAAATTTTTTCTTTAATTCTAATTGTAACATAGTTATTTCTTCAATCCCAGTCGGGGAAAGAAGCTTGCTTTTCTACGAACTGGGGATTGGGTTTGAAGCTAGAAATTATGGAAGGGGGTAATTAACACTATTAATAGTTATTACTATTAAAAAATGTTAAATAATTTGTAAAGGAAGTATTAATATGACTCTAAAACCACCGTTATCCGGTAATCTCTGAAATGTATTTGCTAGGAGTTGACAATATTTATGGTAAATATTACCATAAATAAAAGAAGCGTTCTTATAAGGAAGCTCTGGCATGACAACTTTCCCAGATTTGGACTATGTACATAAACAGCAAACCCAGCAAAACCAGGAACTAAACCTGTGTGCGGATGATTACAGTTTGCTGACCGATCTTTACCAATTGACGATGGCGGCTTGTTACACAGGCGAAGGTATAGAACAACGATGGGCAAGTTTTGAGTTGTCTGTCAGACGCTTGCCTCCTAATTTTGGTTATTTAATTGCAATGGGTTTGGCGCAGGCGTTGGAATATTTAGCAAAATTTCGCTTTAGTCAATCGCAAATTGCGGCATTACAGGCGACGGGAATTTTTGCCGGGGCAAGCGATCGCTTTTGGTCGTTGTTAGCCCAAGGCAAGTTTACGGGTGATGTTTGGGCAGTACCAGAAGGTACGGCTGTGTTTGCCAATCAGCCACTTTTAAGGGTGGAAGCACCTCTTTGGCAAGCACAACTAGTGGAAACTTATCTTTTAAATACTATTAATTACCAGACCTTGATTGCCACAAAAGCAGCACGGTTGCGGGATGTGGCTGGAGAGTCAGCAACACTTTTGGAATTTGGCACAAGACGCGCCTTTAGTCCCCAAGCATCTTTGTGGGCGGCGCGGGCGGCCTTGGCAGGTGGTTTAGATTCTACTTCCAATGTGTTAGCAGCGCTACAACTGGGAAAAAAACCAAGTGGTACTATGGCACACGCCCTGGTGATGGCGTTGTCAGCAATAGAAGGCACTGAAGAACAAGCTTTTAGTGCATTTCATCGATATTTTCCAGGTGCGCCATTGTTGATTGACACTTACGATACCATTGCTGCTGCCCAAGGCTTAGCTGCAAAAGTCAATTCCGGGCAAATGGAATTAACAGGGGTGAGATTGGACTCAGGAGATTTAGTTACCTTATCAAAACAGGTGCGATCGCTACTTCCTGGTGTGCCAATTTTTGCTAGTGGCGACTTGGACGAGTGGGAAATTGCCAGACTCAAAGCCGCTGGGGCTGAAATTGATGGTTACGGATTGGGGACGCGATTAGTTACAGGTTCTCCTATAAATGGAGTTTACAAACTTGTAGACATTGATGGCATTCCAGTCATGAAGGAGTCGAGTGGCAAGGTAACTTATCCAGGACGCAAGCAGATTTTTCGCTCATTGACAGGAGGTAAGGTAAAAGCAGACAGGTTGGGACTTTTAGGTGAAAGTTCTTGGGAAGAACAACCATTATTGCAGTTGGTAGTCCAGCAGGGTAAACGGGTGCAACCCCTAGAGACATTGGAAACAATTCGTCAGCGTACTGCTGCCTCAGTTGGCAGTTTGCCAGAACATACACGGCGGTTGGATCGTCCTGTAGCCGTAGAAGTGGAAATTTCTGAGGGTTTACGGGTGTTGACTGAAGAGACTAAAAAACGAACCACAAAGGACTCAAAGGGCGCAAAGTAAGATGATGAGAATTGCTTTGTTTGGAACTAGTGCCGATCCACCAACTGCTGGACATCAAGAAATTTTAAGTTGGTTGTCTGAGCGTTATGATTGGGTGGCGGTTTGGGCGGCAGATAATCCATTTAAGTCCCATCAAGCGCCTTTAGAACATCGGGCGGCAATGCTGCAATTGTTGATTACGGATATCGATGCACCACGGCAAAATATTGCTTTAGAACAACAATTGAGTAGCTTGAGAACACTGGAAACAGTGGAAAAAGCAAAATTGCGTTGGGGTGAAAACGTTGAATTAACATTAGTAATTGGTTCAGATTTACTGACTCAGCTACCACGTTGGTATCGCATTGAAGATTTGTTACAGGAAGTGCAACTATTGATTGTGCCGCGACCGGGATATACGATAGATGATTCTAGTTTGGAGGTAGTCCAAAAGCTGGGAGGTAAGATGGCGATCGCTAGCCTAACTGGTCTAGATATTTCCTCAACAGCCTACCGCGAACATGGAGATTCTCAAGCCTTGACTCCCCCTGTAGTTGCTTATATTAATCGAGAGCATTTATACGAATGCCAGGACGCCAGCAAAAAAAGATTCCAACTTCGCTAAATCAACAACCTTTGGCCGATTTCAAGGTTGGTGTTGATAATGTAATTTTTTCTGTAGATACTGCACAAAATCGGCTGTTAGTTCTGTTAGTAATGCGGCAGCAAGAACCATTTTTAAATCATTGGAGTCTTCCCGGTACTTTGGTGCGTCCAGGAGAGTCTTTAGAAGATGCTGCCTATCGCATTATGGCAGAGAAAATCAAGGTCAACAACCTTTATTTGGAACAACTTTATACCTTTGGAGGCCCGAATCGTGACCCGCGAGAAGCAACCGATAGCTATGGTGTACGTTATCTCTCAGTTAGTTACTTTGCCCTTGTCCGATTTGAGGAAGCTGAATTAATTGCCGATCGCGTCGCGGGAATAGCTTGGTATCCAGTTAAACAAGTTCCACAATTAGCTTTCGATCACAATGAAATTTTGACATATGGACATAGACGCTTGCGAAATAAATTGGAGTATAGTCCAGTGGCTTTTGAAGTCTTACCAGAAATGTTCACTTTAAATGATTTATATCAGTTATACACCACAGTCTTAGGTGATAATTTTTCAGATTATTCTAATTTTCGGGCGCGTTTACTCAAGTTAGGTTTTCTATCCGATACTGGAATTAAAGTCTCACGTGGTGCTGGTCGTCCGGCTAGTTTATATAAGTTTGACGCCGAAGCTTTTGCCCCCTTGAAAGATAAACCTTTGGTGTTTATTTAATGATAAAGGAGACCCAGCCAGGGACGCGGAGAAAAACAAATGACAAATGACCAATGCCCAATGACTAATAAATAATATGAAAATAGCGATCGCTCAAATTAATCCGACAATTGGTGACTTACTAGGAAATGCCCAAAAAATCCTAGAAGCGGCACAACGCGCTGCATCTAGCGGTGCGCGTTTGTTGCTAACACCAGAACTTTCTTTATGTGGCTATCCACCAAGAGATTTATTATTAAATCCTAGTTTTGTGGAAGCTATGAATATAACTTTACAAAACTTAGCCGAGGATTTACCAGCAAATTTAGCTGTGTTAGTAGGAACCGTTGAACAAAATGTCAACGCACATATTACTGGCGGTAAAAGTTTATTTAATAGCATCGCTTTGTTAGAAAATGGCCAAGTCAAGCAGATTTTTCACAAGCGACTGTTGCCTACTTACGATGTATTTGATGAACGTCGTTATTTTGAACCAGGTTTGCAAGCTAATTATTTTACCTTAGATAATATCAATATTGGCGTCACGATTTGTGAAGATTTATGGAATGATGAAGAATTCTGGGGCAAACGTACTTATGCAGTGAATCCCATTGCTGATTTAGCAATTCTAGGTGTAGATTTCATTGTGAATTTGTCTGCTTCTCCTTATACTGCGAGCAAGCAACAGTTCCGTGAAATCATGCTCCAGCATAGTGCAGTGCGTTTTCAACAACCGATTATTTATGCTAACCAGGTTGGGGGAAATGATGATTTAATTTTTGATGGTCGCAGTTTTGCCTTGAATCGCCAAGGTGAAATTATCTGTCGTGCCCGTGGTTTTGAAGCTGATTTATTGGCGGTTGAATTTGATGAGGTGCTGCGAGATTTACAATTGAGTTCAGTGGCATCTGCATATAATTCAGAAGACGAAGAAATCTGGCAAGCCTTGGTTTTGGGAGTACGAGATTATGCCCGCAAGTGTCGTTTTTCTAAAGTAGTTTTGGGCTTAAGTGGCGGGATTGATTCAGCATTAGTAGCAGCGATCGCCACTGCTGCACTTGGTCAAGAAAATGTGCTGGGTGTGCTCATGCCCTCGCCTTATAGTTCGGAACATTCTATTAGCGATGCTTTGGCATTAGCCACAAATCTAGGAATTAAAACTGATATTTTACCAATAGAACAGTTAATGCAAGGCTTCGATCGCACCTTAGCCAATTTATTTGCAGGTACAGAATTTGGATTAGCAGAAGAGAATATTCAATCCCGGATTCGGGGTAATTTATTAATGGCGATCGCTAACAAATTTGGTTATCTTCTCTTATCTACTGGTAACAAGTCAGAAATGGCAGTTGGTTACTGTACTCTCTACGGTGATATGAATGGCGGCTTAGCAGTAATCGCAGATGTTCCCAAAACCCGCGTTTATTCACTTTGCCACTGGTTAAATCGCAACAACGAAATTATCCCCCAAAATGTCTTGACTAAAGCACCAAGCGCCGAACTCAAACCAGGTCAAGTAGATCAAGACTCTCTACCGCCCTACGAAATCTTGGATGACATCTTACAACGTCTGATTCACAATCACCAATCAGCAGCCCAAATTGTCGCAGCTGGTCACGATTCCGTAATTGTCAACCGAGTAATTCAAATGGTGGCGCGTGCTGAATTTAAACGCCGACAAGCACCTCCCGGCTTAAAAATCACCGACCGCGCCTTTGGAACTGGTTGGCGAA
Organism: Nostoc sp. CCY 9925; assembly: GCF_963920935.1. Lineage (NCBI taxonomy): Bacteria > Bacillati > Cyanobacteriota > Cyanophyceae > Nostocales > Nostocaceae > Nostoc > Nostoc sp. CCY 9925. The sequence goes on from NZ_CAWUDO010000062.1 coordinate 7,259, forward strand.
TGCCAATTGCCAGTAATTGGGTTGCTACTAAAAACGCCTACCAGACTCAAACTACTCCCACGCCTACCTTAGTCTGTTGGGATGAACAAGATGCCCAGCCGCAAATTAAGTAATAGTCTGTTAAGTTGAAATTGCTCGTTTGAAATTAACAAAGACGCGGTGACGCAAAGATAATTTCCCTCACCGCGTCACCCAATGACCACATTTTGTTTTCTCACCACAAATTTTCCACTCTCCATTTATCAAGACGTTCCATTAGCTGTCAGAGAATTGGTAATATTTTTAACGTTTAAAGGAATTTTCCATACTTTATATTTTTACTTTGTTGTCGAGCCTCGATAAATTCGCTCCATTTGCTCTGGAGAAAGCACTGTCATTGGAAACCCTGTATCTGTAGAAATAGCCGGTTTGTGAAAAGATTGAAACGCCTGTTGTTCAGTTTTAGTGAAAGGTATTTCCCCATTCCTAGTAAAAGGTCGGCTAGATAACGTCTCATCTATCTCGGATGGGGGAAGCTGATGTAGGGGTAAGACATAAGCGTGCTTTTGTGGGTCGTATGCCAAAACTTCTCCTGTCTCGATTTGATAAATCCAAGCATAAATAGTGAGTTGCCCTTGGTGAAGCTTAGAGCGAATCACCGGATAAGTCCGTAAATTTTCGATTTGGGTGAGTACATTCTCAGCAATAATTATTTCTAAGAGATCTTCGCCTTCGTAGTGGCTATAATTGTCTTTCACCAATCGTCGGGTTGCCTCTGCATACTTGAGCCAGTCATGTACAAGGGGCATTTCTATCCGCAAGCTGTCTAACTTCATTAAGCCTTTCATCGCACCACAATGCGAGTGACCACAGACAATAATTTGTTGAATATCTAATGCTTGAATAGCATATTCAATTGTTGCCCCTTCACCGCCATTAGTCGCACCAAATGGTGGAATAATGTTCCCTGCATTGCGGATAACAAACAATTCACCTAATCCGGCTTGGGTAATTAGGTTTGGATCGATACGCGAATCCGAACAAGTGATAAATAGTACCCTCGGCTTTTGACCATGAGAAAGTTGTTCAAACAGTTCTTCATGAGTAGAAAAGTAACTACTTTTGAATTCGCGCAAGCCTTTAATCAATTTTTTCATCCGAGTACCTGAAAGAACGAATAACAATAAGTTAGATATAATACATCTGAAAATTTCTTGAATGTAACTAGGGGTAGAAAATTAATTAAGCTGTTAAGTATTTAATTTGCACATTGAGATCGCAGGGCAGGGGCCAGGGAGGAGGGAGAAGGTTTCCAGCTTTTATTGACAATAAAAATGGTGCAACTTGTAGGCGCGACAGCTTAAACCCTAGTTTTTTGATCGATTGAGTAAAATTTACTATTCTGTTTCCTCTGAATCCCTACCATTTACCTCGTCTCCACTAAACAAGTCCAACGAAGATTCCATATCATGATGACTTTTTATTAAGTCAAGCTTGATTTAAGTATAAATATTTAATTTTAGTTAAAGAAAAAACAATTTTTATTTAAGTAAAATTATGTAAATTTTTGTGTGCTCAATCATAAAGTAATTGTAAAAAATTTGGCAGTATATTAATAATTTAGAGTATAGTTTCAAACAAGGTCAATCCTTAAAATGATGTTTATACTTAGAAGTAAGCTTATCAAGGTAAGTGCATTATGAAACTACAAGATTTCTTAGGAAAAAATGAGAAATGGGGATTCGAGGCGATCGCCAAAGACCCAGAATTAGCTCGTCAGATTCAAATTCTGTTAATTGGCTTGGGTTTACTAGACCCTCCAGCCGACGATAAATTTGGGCCAGTATCTGCCGCAGCCCTCAAAAAATTTCAAGAGTTAATGAAGACTGGAGAAACTGATTTTTTAGGCGCAGTTACAGCCAAAGAACTAATTGAAACTAAACCAGATGATCTTCCTAAACCCCCATTAAAACTTGGTAATGATATTGCCAGTAAGATTATCAAATACATGCAGGCAAAAAATTATCAAATATCTACTAATCCCAAAGAATACAACATTGTTTATTTAGAAGGAGTAAATGAAGACTGGACTTTGAACAAAGATACACCGAATCAATTCAACGATCGCCGCATTGTGATTGAAGTAGTAGATGGCATTCCTAAAATTGTAAATCACTGGCAAGCTACTACAGAACCAGGTAGCCGCTATACTTATAACCCGATGAATCCTGGAGGTGCAGCCAGAATTAAATTTGGGCAATATAAAGCTTGGTCTGTTGGCATACACGGAAATTCAGAACCCCACGAAGCATTAATCCAAGTTGCACCTATCACCGTTCACCGAGATTTTAATAAAGATTTTCAACGCGTTGGCGACAAACTTGATACAGGCCTTTTCTTAGTAAATCAACACTACGGTTATGATGCCCCTGTAAATGACATTAAAAATGCTAGTGCAGGTTGTTTAGTAGGACGTAGGCGCGAGGGACATAAGGAGTTCATGGCGATAATTAAACAAGACCATCGCTATCTAGCTAATAAAAATTACGTCTTTTACACCACAGTCATTCCTGGGGATGATTTATTGAAGTAGTTTTTAGGATGAAGCAACATATTGCTTTCAGACATTTTTAAATTTGGGATTTTAAATCCTCAATCCAAAATCCCAAATTTAAAATCTAAAATTCGGTCGATCTGAAATATTCCAGCCAATATTGTCTAGCTTTGTTCTTGTGGAATTTGTCCTATCTGCGCCGTCAACTTCTCTTTATCCTGCCTACGTTTTTTGGCATAAAGTTGAATAGTGACTGCCATCAAAATAATCATCGCAAAAATGCCCCAGGCAGCCATATCTGTGGGTAAATTATTTTTAAATATAGCCAGTAGCACGATCGCTACTAACATAACTGTCGGTGCTTCGTTTAACGCACGTAATTGCTGACTACTCCAGGCACATTCATCTGCTGCTAGCTTCTTGATCAGACGAGCGCAGTAATGATGATAGCCTATTAGAATGGCCACAAACAGCAGTTTTATATGCAACCAACCCTCTTTTAACACTTCTGGTTCAGTGCTTATTAAACCGATAGCCATTGCGATCGTCACAAACATTCCTGGGTTAGTGATGATATGGTAGAGGCGCTTTTCCATAATTTGATACTGATTTTTCAGTATGGTTCGCGCTGGTTCAGGTTCTTGGTTAGCTTCAACGTGATAAATAAAAAGACGTACCAGGTAAAACAAACCGGCGAACCAAACTACAAATCCAACAATATGAAATGCTTTAAACCATGAATAAGCCATGAATTCCAATCTCCATCAGTGTGGTTACGATGCATTTTTAGTGGTCAAAAAACGAATCAGAACTCAGAATTCAGAATCCAGAATTCAGAATACTCCTCCTTAAAGGGATGGAGTTTTAATAAGAAAGAAGATTTGAATTTTGCCAGTCAATCTTCCATTTAGCCGACAACAATTAGTGGTCACTTGGAATCCTCTACTAATTGATTCTGAATTCTGAGTTCTGAATTCTAAGTTCTGAATTCTGACATTCATTTTTATATTATCGATTTTTGCCTGAGGTATATTCTCAATGAGCATCTTTCCGACGCAAAAAGGGTAAAAGGTCTTCTAAAATAGTCTCGTGGTAATGTTCTTGGGGATAATGTCCGACGTTATTAAGTTTTATTAATTCTGCATTAGGTACGGATTTGGCAAAATTTTCTGCAATGTCTACAGATAGCCAAGGGTCAATAGTACCCCATTGGATGAGAATTGGCTGTTGCCATTCTTTAAACCCAGATTCAATTTCTGTCATTGCTGAATCAAGTTGTAAATTGCGGATACTTGCTAACAAACTTCGACCAGATGCAGAAGTTGTCAAAAATGGTTTTCGATAGACATCTAAATCACGATCTTCAATGCGATAACGGCTACCACCTTCTAGTGTCCGGTCAACTAACAACGGGTCTTGGGTCATGACTTCACCAGCCAAAGGTAAACCCATTTGTTTAATTTTCCAGGGTAATTTGGCAGTCGTTGAAATTGGTGTATTTAAGATAGCTAAATTGGCAATTTTTTCTGGGTGACGCAAAGCATATTGTAGTCCCACAGAACCTAAAAAGCCTTGTATAACTAAAGAAAAATGTTCAAGTTCTAGTGCTTTGATAAATCCTTCTAAAGCTGTGATAAAAGCATCAGGAGTGTAAGCAAAATCTCGTTTTTCTGGTTTTGCAGAAAAGCCATAGCCAATCCAATCTGGAGCGATCGCTCTTGTACCTTGATTAGCTAAACCAGGTATAATATGACGCCAACTATAACTTTGTGAAACTAAGCCGTGTAGCAACAATACCGGCGCTAAGTCAGTTCTACCGATTGGTGAAGATTCACGATAAAACCATTCGAGTGAATTTACAGCTATTTTATGTTCTGTTATTGACACGCTATTTTCCTATAGATTGCTCATTTGGCATGGGGCATGGGGCATGGGGCATAGGGTATGGGAAGAGGCAGGGGGAAGGGGGCAGAGGGGAAAAACTCTTCTCCCCTGCTCCCTGCTCCCCTGCCTTCCAATCTCCCTCATCTCCCCATGCCCTATGCCCCATGCCCCACTCCCTGAGGAATAATCATCTCACGAATTGCATATGCTGTGGCGGGTGCTAGTAAAACACCGTTGCGATAGTGTCCCGTAGCTAACAGGACGTTACTAAATCCTGGCAACTTACCAATGACTGGGGCTGGGCGTCCTTCAGGGCGAGGGCGTAACCCAGACCAAGTGCCCAGAATACTTGCTGTAGCCAATTCTGGGCAAAATGCGATCGCTTGTTCTCTTACAGATTCCAGCAGTTGTTGATTCGGCGGTATCTCATCGCTGTTAGTGGGAAATTCCACTGTTGCACCCAGCCAATAATCTCCACCGCCCACAGGAACAATATGGACATCATTACCTGTAATCGCTGGCTGGAAGTCGGGATTACCTAATGGATGTCCTACACGTACTTGTAACGCCTGTCCTAAGACTGGGCGGATATCAATCGGCTGGTTTAATTTTGCTGTGAGTGCTGTTGAACCTAGCCCTGCTGCGACTACAAACCAATCAGCAGCTATTTTTCCTTCTGTGGTCTCAAGGCAATCGCAAAATTTGGTCGAAGATTCAGCTATTGAGGTTTGAGTATCCAAAACAGCGACCCCAAATTTGAAAGTTACACCATTATGCTGAGCAGCCTGAACTAAAGCTAATGTCAGCGCAGTGGGATCGAGTTGACGGTCTTGGGGAGAATAGACAGCGCCAGTAATTTTTTCGCAATCCACCTGAGGACAGATATTCTTGAGTTTAGCAGTATCCCAAATCTCTAACTGCCAGCCTTGAGAGTGGCGAGTTTCTACTAACTTTTCCCATGCTGAAATTTCCTCAGTAGGATCGGACAACAGCATGAGAATTCCTTGGCGGTTAAAAGGAATTTTACGATTTGTTAAAGCTTCTAATTCTGGAATCAAAGTTTCGTAGCGTTGGATGCTAGTTTGTCGCATTTGCCAAGCCTTGCCCTTGATTTTTTGACTGATTGCGCCCATCAAAACACCAAGTGCAGCACCCGTAGAAGCTTGTGCTGGTGGTTGTCGGTCGAAAACTGTGATTTCTAGCCCTTTTACTTGACTGAGTTCATAAGCGATCGCAGCCCCAACTACACCACAACCGATAATGACTACATGACTCATTGCTTGTTTGAGAGGGAATAGGGAATAGGGTATTGGGCATGGGGCATTGGAAGCGTGGGAGGTACGGGAGGATGGGGAAGAAATTTTTCCCCCACACTCCCCCATCTCCTCTGCCTCTCTGCTCCCCCTGCCCCTCTGCCTTTCTATTGAGTGCTTTCCTCAGGAAGCAACTGGAGGAATTTCTCAATATCTGCGAAAGCAGCTTCGGAATTACTCAATGCAAGTTGAGGGTTACCAGAGGAAGCGCCTTGATTTACTTTAACCAAGTGGTTAAACAAATCTCGCGTTATTTGACGTGCTGTGGTTTGGTCTTTAGGTAGAAGGTGGGGAGTGACATAAGTCAAGTTCAACCTTGCTTCTGTTATCGGGCCGTGTATAAAGTTGCTCACATTGATCCAATCTTGTTTTTGGATCAGGGTTTTCAACTCTTGTGAGCGATCGCGCACAGCTTGAATTTCGGGAACGTATTCCTTAATTTCCGCAATTTGGGTTGCAGTGTACGTTGGAGGTGCAACTGCGACACCAGGCCCGCCACAACTAATAAGAAATGTGGCCAATAATACTAAAATCAATGAAAAAATAGAGCTTTGACGCTTCATACACGGAACTTATTTGCTTCTTGTTTGCCGATTCACAGTGTAATTTTAGATCGCTAGCGCACTTTATCATTCACTCTAGGATTTTTTTTGACAGGAGGTGGCGAATAGTAAGTGGGGAGTAACAATGATTGTGGCGATCGCCACAATCATTGTAATAATTAGAGGCTCCCTTTCGCCTTGTGTTCTGTTCGTTACGCCACTGCTCGATTACCTCTTCATTTACCCAGAAAGGATACTGCCTAGTTAAACTCAGAGTCGAATGGCACGCTTGTTATCGGCAAATCCAATATTCATCTCTGCTTTTGGGTGTGGGGTTGCAGGTATTGGGGTGTAGTGGCGTTCGCGCTACTCGTTGCGTAGCAAAGAAGTTTATTAATGTTCGCACTTGTTTTTAATTTTCTTGATTTTTTCCCTACACCCGACACCCTACCTCCTACCCCCTACACCCTGCCCTGACTAGGTTTTACGTTTTCTTAGTGCCATTCAACTCAGAGTCATCATACTCAGAATGAGCAACGCTTTATTGACTAGCCAATTTAAGTATTGGCAGCTAAGATAGTAGTCGCAAAAATTACTAAGCTGTAATGAAAAATCTTACTGAACATTCTCAACAAGACCTGAGTCTATCCAAGACAGAAGTAGAGCAGTTGCTTGTGGAATGGCATCAAAATCCAGTCGATTACGTAAGTAATATATGTATCCATCAGTTGTTTGAATACCAAGTAGAAAAAACACCTGAGCAAATTGCAGTCATTTTTGAAGACAAGCAGCTTTCTTACCAAGAACTTAACCAGCGAGCTAATCAACTAGCGCACTATCTACAGACCCTGAATGCCAAACCTGAGGTTCTAGTTGGCATTTGCCTAGAGCGATCGCTGGAAATGATCGTTGGACTATTAGCCATTCTCAAAGCAGGCAAAGCTTATGTCCCCCTAGATCCAGCCTATCCCTCAGAGCGTCTAGCCTTGATGTTAGAGGATTCACAGTTACCCATACTACTGACCCAACAACATCTACTTTCAAAGCTTCCAGAGCATCAAGCGCATGTGGTTTGTCTAGATAGCGATCAAGAGGCAATTACTCAACACAGCCAGGAGAATCTAACCTGCCTAGTGACAGATGAAAACCTGTCCTATGTCATTTACACCTCCGGATCGACTGGTAAACCTAAGGGGGTAGCTATCGAACATCACAGCGCAGTGGCTCTGTTGCATTGGGCAAGAGAAGTTTTTACAACCGAGGATCTAGCTGGAGTTTTAGCTGCAACATCTATTTGCTTCGATCTCTCAGTTTTCGAGATATTTGTTCCCCTGTGTTGGGGTGGTAAGGTGATTTTGGCAGAAAATCCCTTGTATTTGCCTAGCTTACCTGCCGCTCAAGAAGTCACCCTGATTAATACAGTGCCATCTGCGATCGCAGAGTTACTGAGAATTCAAGGTATACCCACTTCTGTACGCACCGTTAACTTAGCAGGCGAACCTCTCCAAAATCGTTTGGTGCAGCAAATCTATGAGTTGGACAATATTCAAAAAGTCTTCAATCTATACGGGCCTACGGAAGATACGACCTATTCCACATTTTCCCTGGTGAAGAAAGGTGACAGCATCGTGACAATCGGTCGCCCGATCGCCAACACTACTTGTCTTCTATTGGACGAACAGATGCAGCCAGTACCCACAGGTGTCTCTGGGGAACTGTACATTACTGGTGAGGGACTAGCCAGAGGCTATCTCAATCGCCCAGAACTGACAGATCAGCGATTCATCCCCAACCCTTTTGAGGAGACAGGAGGCAGGAGGCAAAAGGCAGGAGGGAGTAAATTATATAAAACAGGCGACTTAGCTCGTTACCTACCAGACGGCAATATTGAGTATATTGGGCGTATTGACCAACAAGTAAAGATTCGCGGCTTCCGTATTGAGCTAGGAGAAATTGAAACTGCGCTGTGGCAACATCCTGAAGTGCAAGAAGCTGTGGTGATTGCTAAAGAATTTTCCCCTGGCGATCAACGCCTAGTAGCTTACGTAGTTCCCAAGCCCGAACTACCAGACACGAATACAGAGCAGATTCTACAGTTACATCAAATATTATGGGACGGAGTTTATAGCCAAGACTCTACAGATCGAGATCCAACATTCAATATTAGCGGTTGGAATAATAGCTATACAGGTCTACCTATTCCTACAGAAGAGATGAGTGAGTGGGTTGACCACACAGTTGCCAGGATTTTGTCCTTACAGCCTCAGCGCGTCCTAGAAATCGGTTGTGGTTTGGGGTTACTACTATTCCGAATTGCTCCCCATTGTTCCCACTACGTTGGCACTGATATATCAGCAGCAGCTATTCATTATCTAGAGGAGCAGTTACAGAGAAATCAGCCAGATTGTTCATCCATAAAACTGTTGGCGACAACAGCAGACGATCTTTCGGGAATCGAAACTGAAGTGTTCGATACCGTAGTGCTGAATTCTGTTATTCAGTATTTTCCTGGGATTGATTACTTAGTAAGTGTCTTAGAACGTGCAGTTCAAGTCGTCAAGCCGGGAGGTTGTATCTTCATTGGCGATGTACGTTGTCTCCCCTTATTGAAGGCTTTTCACACATCAGTACAACTCTACCAAGCTGCTGACACTCTGTCTTTAGTCCAACTACAGCAACGCATCACAGACCAAATGTCTGAGGATAAAGAGCTAGTCATCGATCCAGCCTTTTTTACCGCTCTCAAACAGCATCTACCACAGATTAACCATGTCGAGATTCAACTGAAGCGCGGTGTCCATCATAATGAACTGACTAGATTCCGCTACGATGTCATCCTCCATGTAGGCACTGAAGTTTATCCTACTAAAGAACCTGTTTGGTTGAATTGGCAGCCGAGTCTGACATTAGCAAAAATTTGTCAAATTCTCACTGAGCAAGAGCCAGAAGCTTTAGCAATTGCCCGCATTCCAAATAATCGGGTTCTGGCAGATATTAAAGCCATAGAACAGATCTGGAGCAACAATAACTTTAAGACTGTAGGAGAACTACGTTCTGCTTGGCAGCAAAATACTGACTCTATCGGTATCGATCCGGAAGACCTGTGGAATTTAAGCCAAGAATTACCCTATAAAATTGACATCAATTGGTCAGAAATAGATGGCAGCTATGACATCATATTGCAGCGGCATTCGACAGTAGAAACTGAATTCTCTGGCAAAAAAGTACTTCTTACCTTCCCAGAAAAAACATTCCACCCACAATCTTGGAACTCTTATGCCAACAACCCTACACCGGTGAAAGTGCTGCAACGCACATCTGTTGCCAACCTACGCCGTTTTCTCAAACAGAAATTGCCTGACCACATGATCCCTTCTCGCTTTGTGCAATTGAGTGCTTTACCCTTAACAGCTAACGGAAAAGTTGATCGTAAGGCACTCCCAGCACCCGCTCAAACTTTGAATGGAAGTGAGAATTTTGTCGCCCCCCGCACCCCGATTGAGGAAGCAGTGGCAGAAATTTGGTCTAAAGTATTGGGTATAAAAAACATTGGTGTTCATGACAATTTCTTAGCTTTGGGAGGACACTCCTTACTAGCCTTCCAGATCCTCTGCCGCATCCGCGATATCTTTCAAGTTGAGTTACCAATGCGGCATTTCTTTGAAGCAGCCAGCATCGCTGAAATGGCTGAAAGCATTAGAAAAGCACAACAGGAAGATAAAGGATGCTCTGTTTTGCCAATACAATCCATTGGGCGCGATTGCGATTTACCGCTTTCCTTTGGGCAAGAACGGTTGTGGTTTCTTGACCAGTTAGTGCCCAACCATGCTTTTTACAATGTTCCCGAAGCCTTTCGCCTCAGAGGTGTACTCAACGCCACAACATTAGAACAGAGCTTGCATGAAATTATCAACCGTCATGAAGTCCTGCGAACTACCTATTCCAGTGTGAACGGAGAACCCATACAGGTCATCCACTCGACTTTTCCCATCAAACTCTTAGTGGTGAACCTCCAAGGGCTGTCTCCAGATGAGCAGGAATCTCAAGTCCGCCAGATCATCCTTGAACAAGCCCAACGTCCTTTCGATTTAGTTCAAGGGCCATTGCTGCGAACAACATTGCTGCAATTGGGTTCAGAGGAGCATATATTCCTCCTCAACCTACACCATATAGTTTGTGATGATTGGTCTTTAAGTGTTTTGTTCAAGGAACTGTCAGCCCTCTATCAAGCTTTCTCCACTGGTAACCCCTCTCCCCTTCCTGACTTAGCTATTCAGTATGCGGACTTTGCAGCTTGGCAACGGCAGTGGCTCCAAGGTGAAATTTTAGATAATAAGCTTGCTTATTGGCAGCAAAATTTGAGTGGCAGTCTACCTGTATTAGAATTGCCCACCGATTATCCACGACCATTAGAGCCAACATATCAGGGGACCCGCCAATCAGTCGTTATACCCAAATCCCTAACCGATGCTCTCAATGCTCTCTCGCGTCAAGAGGGTACTACCTTGTTTATGACCTTGTTGGCAGCGTTCCAGACACTCCTATTTCGCTACACAGGGCAAGAAGACATTTTAGTAGGTGCTCCTATTAGCAATCGCCACCGTTCTGAGTTAGAAGGACTAATTGGGTTTTTGCTCAATACTTTGGTATTGCGAACCAATTTGTCTGGCTCCCCAAGTTTCCGGCAATTGTTAGGCCGAGTCCGGGAAGTAGCTTTATCGGGTTATACCTACCAAGACTTACCGTTTGAGAAACTAGTTGACGCCCTACAGATCAAACGGGACTTGAACCAAAATCCACTGATTTCAGTGATGTTTCATCTTCAAAATACCCCAATGCCTAAGCTGACTGTTCCCGGATTGACAATGAACCGTTTGGGAATTGACAACGGGACATCCAAGTTCGATCTGTACCTGGAACTGCGCGAGACAGCAGCAGGGATATCGGGGAACTTGGAATATAGCACCGACCTATTTAAAGCTGAGACAATCGCTTTGATGGTGGAACATTTTTCTACTCTATTACAGAGTATTGTCTCTAACCCAGACCAGACAATTTCCAACTTACCACTGTTAACAGTCCCTGGCGATCGGCAAGCTCAGCAGATATTTAACGGCAATGTAGATCTTCGCGATCTACCAGAGCCTGAAATGGATAGAAGCGATTTGGAAGCAGCATTTGTCGCACCTCGTACCTCGATTGAGGAACAAATGGCTGAAATTTGGAGCCGAGTTCTGGCGATCGCAGAAGTGGGGATTCATGATAATTTCTTTGAGCTTGGCGGTAATTCTCTGTTAGCAGCTCAGTTAATCTTTTATGTGAGAGAAACCTTTCAAGTAGATTTACCTCTAAAAAGCCTGTTTGAGAAATCTACTGTCGAAGCGTTGGCTCAGGTAATAGAGACAGTGCGTCGAGATGGCGTTTGTGCTTTAACCAGCGCGATCGATTTAAAATCTGAGGTAGTACTCGATCCTGCGATCGATGCCCACGGAAGGGCTGTTGCTCAGGTTAATGAACCGCGTCATATTTTTCTCACAGGAGCTACAGGCTTTTTGGGGGCTTTTTTACTTGATGAACTGCTACATCAAACTCAAGCAAAAATATACTGCCTGGTGCGTTCCCCGAACGAGCATGAAGGGTTGAAAAAGCTTCAACAAAACCTAGAAAAATATTCCCTTAATCACCAAAATTTTAGCTCTCACGTGATTCCGATTCTGGGAGACTTAGAACAGCCATTTTTGGGCCTTCCTAGAGAACAGTTTGAAAAGCTGGCTCTACAAATTGATACTATTTATCACGGTGCTGCCCAAATCAATTTTGCTAAACCATACTCTGTACTTAAAGCATCCAATGTTCTCGGAACTCAAGAAGTTCTCAGATTAGCTTGTCTGGGTAAAATTAAACCAGTGAATTACATTTCTACTATTGCTGTTTTTGGTGTAATCAACTATTTTACAGGACTAAAAGTAGTTACCGAAAATGATGACATCGAGCCTTGTAAAGACTATGTTGCTCTGGATATTGGCTACGCTCAAACCAAATGGGTAGCCGAAAATCTTGTATGGATTGCCAAGTCTAGGGGAATACCTGTTAGCATCTTCAGAACAGGATTTCTCATGGGACATAGCGGCACAGGCATTGCTCATACAAAAGATGCTTTTGTGCCTAGAATTATTAAAGGATGCATACAGCTTGGTAGTTATCCGGAACTCGTAGATCAAAAAGAAGAAATGATTCCTGTGGATTACGCCAGTAGAGCAATTGTCCATTTGTCCAAAAAGCCAGAATCTCTAGGGAAAGCTTTTCATATCGTACCCCCGCCAGACCAAAATATGGGACTCCTTGAGCTTTTTGAGTTTATTTGTGACTATGGTTACCAACTGAAGAAGTTACCATATATTCAGTGGAAAGAGGAGCTAATTGCAAATCTCAGGCACTCTCAGGAAAATGTTTTACATCCGCTTTTACCGATGATGTCTGAAAAAGTCTATCAAAATTCTTTTACAATCATGGAATTGTATCAAAATACAGTTCATTATAATTGTCAGAATACCCTCAATGGATTGGCAGATTCTGCAATTGTTTGTCCACCAATGGATGCTAATCTGCTGGATAAATACTTCTCACATTTCATTAGTAGTGGTTTCTTAAATTCACCACACTCAAGACAGGAGTAAACATTCACTCTATAATTTTGAGCTTAATATTCCTCGATCTAACTCACTCAAAGGAGCAAAGGTTAATCAAATTATATTAAGCTCATTATTACAAAGAATTGGTATTATCTCTGATTCACTAATAATATCTTTCAATAAGTTAACAATCTGAACTCAATACCTTTGCTAAAAGAAGAGGATGAAGAAAGATGGCGCTGTATAGTAGAGTTATTTATTGTCTCTCACAACCAGAACTTAAAACTACTCATCAGCCTATGAAAAAATTTACTGTTGCACTGGAATTTTGATCGCAAATTCTGTCCCCTTTCCAGGAATAGATTGGCAGTCGATACTACCACCATGCTGTTCTACTATAATTTGGTGGCTGATAGATAAACCTAATCCAGTTCCTTTACCCACAGCTTTAGTTGTAAAGAAAGGTTGAAACAGCTTTGCTTTTACTTCTTCACACATTCCCGGACCGTTATCAGCGATGTGAATGGCAACCCAATTATCTTCAATCATCACTGTGCGAATTTTAATCAGACTGGGATTTTGTTTAATATCTGCCAATGAACGCTGTTCATTATATTCATCTAGGGCATCAATAGCATTAACAATAATATTCATAAATACTTGATTAATTTGTCCAACATAGCATTTAATTAGTTGAAATAAATTGTACTCTTTAACTACTTTAATGCCTGGATATTCGGGTTGTGCTTTTAGGCGATGATTCAAAATCATCAGCGTGCCATCAATACATTCATGGATATCAACCTCTGCCAGTCTAACTTCATCTACTTGTGAGAAAATCTGCATAGACTTGACTATTTCCCGAATGCGTCGTGCGCCAACATTCATTGATTTGAGTAAATTTAAAAAGTCATTATTAATAAATTCTATGTCTATTAATTCTAGTTCTGTTTGAATGCGAGGGGTAGGATTTGGATATTCCTCTTGATATAGATGCAGAAAATTTAGCATTTCTTGAGTATATTCACTAGCATAGATGAGATTGCCATAAATAAAATCTACTGGATTATTAATCTCATGGGAAATGCCAGTAAACATCTGACCTAAGCTGGATAGTTTTTCACCTTGAACTAGTTTGATTTGTAGCTGTTTTAAATCGTGATAAGCTTGACTTGCTTCATCAAATTTTTCCTCTAATAAAGTATTTTTCTGCTCTAATTCATGTGCTAAACTATACAGCTTTAAATGCAATTTCACCCGTGACATCACTTCTGCTAGCTGAAATGGTTTAGTGATATAGTCTACAGCCCCAACCTGAAACCCCTCCACTTTGTTGATAGTGTCGGAAAGTGCGGTCATAAAGATGACAGGAATATCCTTAGTTTGGGGATTTGCCTTTAATTGCCGACAGGTTTCCAATCCATCAATATCTGGCATCATTACATCCAACAATATTAAACTCGGTAGTGCATATTTAACTCGTTCTAGAGCTACCTTACCGGATTTTGCTACCCATACTTCAAGTCCATCCCGATCTAAGGCATCAGATAAGACGCCTAAATTAGCAGGATTATCATCAACAATTAGAACTGTCTGATTTTGTGCAGTTGTCAGATTCATAATCTTTACTTGTGAAATTGAAGCAGTGCTAGAATTTCTTGGTCTTGAAATCCTTTTGCCAGTTGATGTAAATGTTTTGCAAAGTGAATATATTTGCCATCCATTTCTGAAATTAATGCTGCCTGTTTGATGATTCCCTTAAAATTACCTTTCATTACCAATTCATACAGAATTTCTATTTCTGATTGAGGTGGTAAGATGAGTTCAGCATTTTCTTTATTTAGGAGATTTTCAGGATTTTTCTGTTCATAAACCCAGTCTAAATTGAGAAAATGCCGCAATTTTTGAAATAGCGTAATCGCTTGTACGGGTTTGGGCATAAAATCATTGCCTCCTGCTTCTATGCTGCGGTGTTGATCGCTTTCAAACACGCTCGCTGAAGAAACAATAATAATAATTTCTTTATATGTTTCTGACTCGCGAATGCGCTTAATTAACTCAAAACCATCAAGTTTTGGCATCAGCAAGTCAGTAATTACAAGTTCCGGTTGAAATTCCAAAATTTTCTGCCAACCCTCTTCGCCATCATTGGCTTCACATACATCAAATCCAATGGGAGTGAGCAAATTGTTAATTACCGAGCGATTTTCCCATTTATCATCAACAACTAAAATTTTAGGTTTACGGTCTTTAATACCAATAATTTGACCATAATCGTCAGCTTGAGAGGTTTTCACCCACTCATCAGCTTCTGGTAAGTGAACCTCAAACCAGAAAATACTACCAACACCCATATCACTCTGAACTTGAATGGTGCTGCCCATCAATTCTACGATTCTTTGGCTGATTGCCAATCCTAATCCTGTGCCCTCAATCTGTCGTCGGCGATCGCCTGCTTGCTCAAAGGGTTGAAAAATCGCTTGCAGTTTTTCTGCGGGAATGCCAATACCTGAATCACGGACTTCAAAGCGAATTTTTCCTTCAGAAGCATAGCTAATACTAAAGGTGACACTGCCAGCATCGGTAAATTTGATGGCGTTGCTGAGCAGGTTGATTAATACTTGTCGTAGTCGTTTTTCATCGGCACGGATCGCAATGGGTAATTCTAAAGCCAATTGATGACGGAACCCAATGCCTTTAAGTTCTGCACGAATGCGACACATCTCAGCTACACCTTGGAGGAATGCGGGGAAGTGGAAGTCGCTAGTCATAAGTTCCACTTTCTGGGCTTCAATTTTCGACAAATCAAGGATGTCGTTAATTAAGGTGAGCAAATGAGAACCGCACTGGTAAATTACATCAATGCGCGATCGCTCATCTTCATTCAGGTGTTTAGAACGTTGCAGAATTTGAGCATAGCCGAGAATACCATTGAGTGGTGTCCGTAACTCGTGGCTCATGTTGGCAAGGAATTCGCTTTTGGCGTGACTGGCGGCTTCTGCTGCTTCTTTGGCTTGGGCAAGGGCAAATTCAAATAGCTTGCGTTCAGTAATATCTGTGTTAGCACCTACCCACTCTCGAAAACTATTATCTGGATTAAAAAGCGGTACAGCACGGGAGCTGAAGTAGCGATACTCACCGTCATAACGCTGAATCCGAGTCTCAACTTCATAGACACTTCGGTTGGCAACTGCGGCTGACCATGCCTCATTAGTGTGAGCTAGATCTTCTGGATGGATCATATTTATCCAACCCCAACCCAAACTTTCTTCAACTGTTTGTCCTGTGAAAACTCGCCATTGTGCTTGGTCGGTAATAAATGCACCTTTAGCATCAGTAGTCCAAATAATTTGTGATGATGCTTCAAGTAGCGAACGGAATCGTTCTTCGCTTTGCTGGAGTGCTACTTGGGCTTGCTTGCCTTCAGTAATGTCAGTGTTAGTTCCTAGCCACTCTCGGATACTGCCATCTGGTTCTAGGACTGGGACACCTCGAGCGAGTGTGTACCGATACTCACCATCATGCCGTCGCAACCGAAATTCCTGTTCGTATAGGCTGGAAGTCTTAACTGCCTCTTCCCATGACTGGGCTATTAATTGACGATCTTCTGGATGAATTGCATCTAACCATCCCCGGCCTTGATATTCCTCCCAACTTTGACCAGTAAATTCCCGCCAACTAGGATTATCATCAACGACGATGCCATCGGGTGAAAATACCCAAAACAACACAGAGGTAGCGGCGATCAGATAGCGATAGCGTTCTTCACTCTCCTGGAGTGCTAGTTGGGCTTGTTTGCGCTCAGTGATGTTTTCGCTAAAGATCGTGATGCCGCCGATTTCACCGCTTGTCATATACCAAGGCCGAATTGACCATCTCAGCCACTGTAGCGAACCATCTGCCTGTGGGTAAGGATATTCATCACATTGTTTTGTCGCCCCTACTAAACACTCTTGGTGAAAGGACTTCCACTCTGGGGGAATATCAGGAAATATTTCATAGAGCGAGTGCCCAATAATATCATTAGTCTGGCTGTAGTCTTCTAGCCATTTGTGACTCACAGCAAGATAGCGCATTTCTCGATCTAGTATGGCGATCGCAACGGGAGTATATTCAATTAACTGCTGCAAGTGTACTTCGCTCTGATGCAAGTTGATTCCTGCCTGATTGCGATTTGGATTAGTATTCTGTTTTTGCTTGGCAGTGTCCTGGGTGTTTTCCGATGGTAATATCTCGCTCATCTTAAATTTTGGCTGTTGCGGGAATTTAGTATTATTACTCAGGAGTCAGATTCGCCATCTAAGCTCGACTTTATCCACAATTAAGAACTTGGTTCTCTTGATACGGCAAAACCCTAGCTTTTTGGCAAAAAGTTTTTCCATGTCACTGATTCTCAATGCAAACAAAAAAGTCAAACTACCGTCTCATAAAGCTTTCACCGTCAGCTTGAGCGTTCCCAAAAAAGGGATCAAGTGGTAGCTAAGATTTAGTTAGGTATAACCATCAGTGTTAGTACTCCTGTAATATACAGAATTCCCTCCCACTGCAAATAAATAACAAAGATTAAACAAACTTAGAACTGATTCATAAACAAAAGCTTAAGAACAAAGTTTGATCAGTTCTCTTTAGATTTTCTTTACGAATCAGCTCTAATATCAAGTTCGGATAATCACTTATTATTAAAATTTCTGTGCGTCCCCGTGCCCCCTTCCGCGTCAGTCCTAATGATAAGTCTTCACCCGAACATGATATAAATTGGGATTATGAATTGTTTAATTCGGCGCTGGTTGCTCAGTGGGTATAGTCTCTGCACCAATTTCTGGTAGAGACGGACGCACACATAAGTAAATCAATGGGCCGAATAGTGGTATTAAGGCTGTTATCCACAGTAGTTGTGGATTTTTCCAACCACGACGCGCCATATCATCCCCTACTAATGTAGGAAATAATAAGCAAAGTAAACAGAAATCTAGACTCATTACATGGATGAAGCGGTTAGTTTGCCACTGTTGGCTAAAATTTGTCCAATCTGCTCCTGTGAAACCATAGGCAACTAGAATAACGGCAGCTACAGTTAGAACAAAACCAGTTACACGAGAATCTAGCAGCTTGAGCAAAGTATTCTTTTTACCAACAAACTTCTGATTTGGTTCCCTAAGGGCTAAGTAAGGTAATAGTGCAAAAGCACCAACCCCAAAAGAAGCGATGGCAAATAGCCAAGCAGGTATTTTTTGTCCTCTACCATCGATAAACACTACTGCGCTGTAAATGATAGGCCAAACGCCCATGAGATTGAATAGGGCTATTATTAATGAATTGATACCTTGCCATTGACCAATAGAAAGGTTTTTAATCAACTCGAATGTACCGGGTTGTTGAGGAGGGGAGAGAAAAAATGCATAAACAATCAATCCCAACCACAATAACCCAAAGGCAATTTTTCTGATCATAATCTCTGTAATCTAACTGAAAGCTTCTGAAAGGTAATCAGCAGCAGCAGCTACAACAGCGATCGCACTTTCATAATCTAGCCGTGTTGGTCCTAAAACTCCTACGCTTCCTACCGGTATTGAGCCTCGGCGATAGGTAGAAGAAATCAAGCTACAGGTGCGTATCGGTTCTAGGGGATTTTCTGCACCAATGCGAACCGTTACCTTTGACTTACCTAAATCTTCTGGCTCTGGTTCCTCAAATATTAATCGCCATAGTTGGTCTTGTTCTTCTTCCAGCAGGTGGATAATTGTTTGCACTTGCTGTAATTGGGAAAATTCCGGCTGACGCAAAACTTCTGCAACGCCTCGAACCATAATTTGTGTTGCAGTCGGCGCAACAGTGCGGCGAGTCAATTCCGCAACTGAATTTTTGAGAAATTCGCCGTAGCGTTGGAATTCTCGATCTAATTGACTCCAGTCAAGATAGGCTAGTTCTAGCAGACTCCGCCCTCGTAAGTGGCTATTCAAAAAGTTAGAAACAATTTGCAACTCCCGATCTATTACCTCTGATTCCCGTTGTGTTTCCTCTGGTGCTGGCGACAAATCCATCAACTTGGAATGTGTCTCATAACCATCAGTCACTACAATCAGCATGATCTTTCCGGACTCAATTTGCACTAGTTGTAGATGTCGCACTAATGCCGTAGTGGTTTGAGGCATGGTAATCAAGCTAATGCAGCCACTCAAAGTTGCTAAAATTTGTGCAGCTCCTTGGAGTAAAGTTTCTAAACTCCAATCTTCCCAGTGAAGGCGCTTTTGTAATGCCAGCTCTACTTCTTTTACTAAAGTTTCCGTACTACTTCGTGGAAGCAAGCTACCCGTAGCGTCTCGCACAGAGGGTGTAATTAGCTGGTCAACATAAATGCGATATCCTGAGTCTGAAGGTACTCGTCCGGCAGAGGTGTGTGGTTGGTAAAGTAAGCCAGACTTTTCTAAAACACCCATGACATTGCGAATTGTTGCTGAGCTAACACCCAGATCGTACTCTTCGACCAAAGCCTTTGAACCAACAGGCTCTGCCGTAGCAATGTAGTGACGTACTGTCGCCCAAAGTATATGCTGTTGTCGATTTGTCAACTGGACTTCCATAGGGTATGCTTTGCTGAGTGCAAATTTTAATCAAACTTGGAAAAAATTTGAGGATTCAATCCTAAACGAAAGATTATTAAAAATTAATTAATTTAATAGATTATACAATTATATTGTGATAATTAATCTTCACGTTTGCGTATAACATAGTTACAACTCTGCTGCAAACATAATTTTGTTTTTTGCTATAAAGAGCGACTATCTTAATCTACTAGTTCATAGCTTTATAACCGTATTTTTGCACAACTATATATTGTGAACAGTATTATTGAATACGTATTTTTCAGGTGATTGCTGCTATAGTAGGACTTAAAAACTGGACAAATGACTACTTAATGTGTAAGGTCCCAAGCTTCCCCAGGAAACCCGAACATTGATTGACTACTGATTTCACAATAGCAAAAGCCAGATGGAAGAGTAAGTCCCATCTGAAGTAATTCATAAGTTCAAAAGTTAATACTGGGGAATTGAAGGGTCTACTAATTTAGAGTAGGCATCAATACCGCCTGAAATATTTTGCACATTGGTGAATCCTTGAGCAATTAACCACTGACACATCTGGGCAGAACGCATACCGTGGTGACACAGCACAAGGGTTTCAGCTTGGGGATTGAAGAGAGTAGGTACTTGATCTCCCCATTCAGGAAATTCACTCAACGGTAAATTAACAAAGCCCTCAATGCTAGCGATCGCCAATTCTTGTGGTTCTCGTACATCTACTAGTTGAATACTTGTATCACCTGAAGCGAGACGTTGTGCTAGTTCCTCTACACTCATGTGGGCAATAGGTTGACTAAATGAGTTCTCTGTCATGAGATTTTTGTGGACAATTGTAATTTACTTATGTTGACAGAAAATCTCTGCCTTGGCATGAGCATTGATTCTCAAGAAGACGCGTCTCCCTCTCCCGGCGTCCTCTTTCTGCTTAAATGGCTGTGAACTATCTTTTTTAATAGGTTTAATGTGAATAGACAACGCCCATTCATCGGTTTTATCGTAGCTGGTGCGATCGCAGTGTTAGCGATCGCTGGCTTCTACTGGTTTTTCCCTAAAAATCCGGCTAGTCTCATTGCCCCTAGCTCCCAGCCTGGTGCAACAATATTCGTATCGAAACTTGCTCCTGCAATAGTGTCATTACTGACAAATCCTGACAGTTTACAAGCGTTGGAGCGTGAAGGAGAGCTATCTAGGCTCAAAACTAGTTTCTTGGCTAAGAGTGGCATAGATTACCAACAAGATATTAAACCCTGGCTAGGTAATGAAATTACACTGGCTATTACCAACCTAGATATCGATCGCGACCCAGAAAATGGACAGCAACCAGGGTATCTTTTGGCACTCGCAACCCAGCAACCGGAAAAAAGTCGTGAGTTTGTCGAGTTGTTATTTTCCAAAAGAGCCTTAGCTGGGGCAAACTTAAATGTTGAAGAATACAAAGGCGTAAAGCTGATTTCTGACACTCAGGAAGCGATCGCAGAAAATAAAATCCAAAATCCAAAATCCCCAATCCAAAATAATTTAGCCGGTGCTGTAGTTGGCGAAGGTTTTGTGTTGTTTGCTAACGATCCCAAAGTGCTGCGAGAGGCTATCAATAACGTCCAAGCTCCCGATTTGAATTTGACTAGCTCCTCAGAATACCAAAAAGCTACCAAAGAACTACCCAAAGGTAGTATAGCTGTAGCCTTCTTGAATCTTCCCATCGTGGCAAAATGGCAAGGATTAGAATTAGCAGAACAAACATATAACAGCGAAATTATTTCCCTCTTGTTGAAGCCCAAAGGATTGCTAGCAGAAACCGCCTTTGTGACTTCATCAGAAATTGTTTCCCCATCCCCACCACTAACCAAACCTGTAGCAGCATTGCAATATGTTCCAGCATCAGCAGGTTTAGCAATTTCTGGCTCCAATTTGAGTAATTTGGATAACAGTGATGTAGCCAAACTTTGGAAACAAGCAACAGCAACTATATATGGTTCTCAAGAAGATGTGGTTTCTCAGTTCCTAAAACCGTTGGGCGATGCACAAAAACGCTGGGGAATAAATTTGCCAAAGGATATTTTCAGTTGGGTACAGGGAGAATATGCCATAGCATTGTTACCTCAAGAACAAACAACCCCCCATTGGATTTTTGTAGCGGAAAAATCCGACGGTGTAGAACAAGGCGTAGCACGTTTAGACGCGATCGCTTCATCTAATGGACTCACTATCAGTCCTGTGACCATAGACAACCAAAAAATTTCTGCTTGGACAGAGTTAACCACAGCTAGTAAAAAAAACAATGACAAAAACCGAGCATCATTCGCTATTGAGGCAAAAGTCCGGGGAGCGCATACAACCTTAGGAAATTACGAAATTTTCACCTCCGATCTTGAAACAATGGATGAAGTTTTCACAGCCAAGGAAAATTCCTTAATTAATAATCCTAAGTTCCAAGATAGTATTGCTGCGATTCCTCAGTCTAACCAAGGCTATATCTATCTTGACTGGACAAAAAGTCAGGATTTGTTAGAGCGTCAAATCCCAATTCTCAAGTTAGTGGAAGTTTTAGGCAAACCGTTTTTTAATAACCTGCGATCGCTCACAGTTAGTAGTTATGGAACTAACACAGAAGCGCTCAAAGGTGGCATTTTTTTTCAACTAAATAATTCCTAAAATTTTCACACAAACTCAAAGTGCAGAAGGTTAAAAATTCTTTTATTTTCTGCACTTTCTTTAACTTTAGGAATTGTAGATGCTTTTTGGTTCGAGATAATAACTAGCAACTACCTGCGTGCGTTTAAAGACATCACTTGTGGCACATTTAAATGTGGCACATCTCACAGAAAATTCACTGTAATTTATTAACTACAATATGTATATATCACTACTATTTTCAAAGCCTGTTGGAGGGCTACTATGAAATACCGTTGCCCCCGACCTCAGTATTGTGGCGGCTGGCTGTTAGCTATAGTTACTGCCTTAGTAGCTACCCCGGTAATAGCAGAAACAGCAAATTTTGGTACTTTTACGCTGTCAACAAACTCCGATCCAGGACAAAGAAAAGTGGAAGGATTTACAGGTGGTTCTTACTCATTGTCTGCTATTACTAACCGCGATCGCGAACAGAAAGCCTGTATCGGTTTTGCCGATCCAAATCCAGATCACATTATGGTTTTGGAAAATGACTTTTCCCAGTTGACGGTACAGATTGATAGCAATAATAACGATACCACTTTACTCATTCAAGGCCCAGATAAAGCGACGATTCGCTGTGGCGATGACACTGGCAAAAGTAAAGATGCTAGCATTAGCGATCGCAACTGGAAAAAAGGCATCTATCGAATTTGGGTAGGTACATTTAATCCTGGAATGAAGCGAGATTATATTGTGACAGTCGAGCAGCAGTGATGAGGAGTGTGGGGAAATGGGGGAGTGTGGGGAGAAAAGGGGGAAAGATTTCTTTCTATCCTCCCACCCCTCTCACACCTCCCACACCTCTCAATGCCCCATGCCCCATTTTTATCTGCAACACCTGAGACGATAATATGGGATAGTAGCTTGTTGTGCTTTCCGAGGGTACTATCTCGTGCTATCTACTCTGAGTGCTGACTTTCGTATCATATTTGAACGTGACCCGGCTGCCCGTAACTGGTTAGAAGTTTTATTTTGTTACCCTGGTTTGCAAGCCCTGTTATTGCATAGGCTGGCTCACTGGCTTCATCATGTTGGTCTTCCTTTTATCCCCCGCCTGATTTCTCACTTGGCTAGGTTTTTGACTGGAATTGAAATCCACCCAGGTGCAACAATTGGATATGGCGTATTCATTGACCACGGTATGGGTGTAGTAATTGGTGAAACTGCGATCGTAGGAGACTATGCGCTAATTTATCAAGGTGTCACCCTTGGGGGGACTGGTAAACAATGCGGTAAGCGCCATCCTACATTGGGTGAAAATGTTGTAGTCGGTGCGGGAGCGAAAGTCCTGGGAAATATCCAAATTGGCAATAATGTCCGTATTGGCGCTGGGTCAGTTGTCCTCAGGGATGTCCCTTCTGACTGCACTGTGGTAGGAGTACCTGGTCGGATTGTATATCGTTCTGGAGTCAGAGTTGCCCCATTAGAACACAATAATCTACCAGATTCGGAAGCCGAAGTAATTCGCGCTCTAGTAAATCGGATTGAGTTGTTAGAAGAACAAATACAAAATCTTCAGCGCACCCATGCTTCAAATGAAAAAACTCCTGTATTCGCAGGTTCTGTAGCTTCTAAGGAAGCTGACTTATCACAAAATGCTCCTGTGTGTAGCCTTAGAGATAAAGCAATACAGCAATTTCTAGATGGTGCGGGTATTTAAATAAAGTTAGGAGTTAAGAGCAAAGCCGGAGACGCTCCGCCTCTGGTGAGGAGTGAGAAATCAAAATTATAAATGCCAACTTTGCACCTTCCAACTCATAACTCCTAACTGACAAAATTAAGGATTAATTTCTTCACAAAACCATTGTTGATTATCATCGCGGCGATAAAATCTTCTATTTTGTGGTTCGCCACGCAATTCTAAATGGTCTACCTGCATTGGTTCGAGTAAGAGTAGACAAAAATTAGGTACTGGTTGCAGTGGGTCGGGTGGTGGTGGCTCAAAAGCTTGTACTTCTTTGACTCTAGGTTTACCAGGATGAGGCCAAGCAAACTGTAAACGTGCTGCATCACTTAGTTCTTGCCAAATAGAAATGCGTGCAGGCTGTAAATCTTTGTGCGAATCATCATTACCTACCAGAGTCAAAGAGCCAGCGATCCGGAATTGTTCTCGTGTATTGGGAAAGTACCAGCAGGCTTCAGCCCAAGTTTGTTGCTGTATCTGGTCGGCCTTGGCGCTACGGCTATCGGTGATAAATTTTAGCTGGTTCGTTTCTTCTAAAAAGCTGCGAAAGACTAAAGTTCGATTAGCGGGGCGACCGTTGGCCTGTACCGTTGCTAGTTGCAGGTAACGGGCATAAACAAGACTGCGGTTGCGGTGGAGGGCGTGGGCGATCGCACCTCGCCAAGGAGCAAGAGACATACTAATTCGTAATTCGTAATTTTTAAAATTCAGATTCAATCTGAATTTCCAGGTTTGTATCTGTTGCTTTATTTTAGACAATTGATAGAAGACAAAGTAAAGAATTTTGCAATCCTCGATTCTACTAGTTTATCGGGGGAAAACGTCCTACCTGGATTTGTATTGCATTTACAGCGAATCATGTAGTTTTATCGATTAACATATACATGGCGCATTTCAAAACGACTTTGCTCCCAAAGTGGTTGCAAAGCGTGTTTAGCAGCATTTAACTGAGCTTGAGAAAAATTAATTTTTCCGTTTTCTATTATCCAAATAAATGTCCGAGTTATTAAGTCTGCTTTGAAACTATTTTCGTACTTACTATTATTTATTCTTGCTACTTGTTCATCTAAGCAATTCATAGCATGTTTAAAAGTCCAGTGTGTGGAATCACGAGGAATTTCTTCTTGTGTATTCTTCCACTTAACCCTAAGTAAATTTCTCATAATATAATCTATGCCTGTGATTGAACAATCAGTATTCCGTACTAAATCTATAAATGCTTGATAATAAGATTGTAAGAGTGTAGCTGCAATATTTTCTTTATATATATGTAACCAAGATTGGATATTGCGAAGATAAGGTAGTAAATCTTTAATCTCATTAATTTCTTTTATCTGCACGCGTAGCTTGCCGCCGTAGGCATCGCCTTTATAATTTATGATTTCATTTAGTAATTCAGCTTCAGATAATTTAAACTTGTCTAAATAATAACTAATCACTTTGGGAATATATTTTTCTAATAACCACTGCTTAGTATATTTAGCTGTCCAGGTTCCTCTTAGTCCTATGTCTTGCTGCCAATAAGTAACTTTACCTCTTTCAATAGATTGGAAATAAATATCATTTATTTTATATATAATATTAATTTTATTATTAGGTAATAATGATAAATCACTATCAAATCTGGGCAAGATAAATGCATGATCGCGGATTCCTCGACTCACTCGGATTGAGATATCCTCATGATGAAATAAATGCCATTCTGACTTGCCCTTACTATAATCAAATTCATCAGCAAACTGCTGCATTAGTTTCCATAATTTCTGACCTACAGAAAATAGTATAAAACCTCGAATATTTGCAATGTCTACAAACTCAAAATCCCAACTTTCTAGAGTATTTTCAAATTCAATTATTGATTTTTTATATTCTTGGCAAACTTTATCAACACACAAACACAAATTTAATGTTTCTAACTCAGATAAGATAAGAGTTGTTTTACCTAAATTTACTTGAAAATTATTTTGATCTAGCTGTTTCAAAAAACGACGACAACTCCAATCTGGCGGAGTGTTTAACCCAGTCATTAATTGGGTCAAAATCTCTTCATGTTTTAAGCTAATTTTCAGACCTCTTAAAATGATGTTGCTGAAGTCTATTTCGCAATTACCTTCTGTAAAAGCTTTGGGTAAATTACAGGCGATCGCTACTTTTGGTTGCACAACAATTAAACGAGAAGCTTCTCGTTTAATTGAAGGTTGAAAATTACATGTTTCTAAAACTTCTTGTAAATCTGGATAGCGTCTTATAATCTTTTCTATTAAATTATATTTACCGTTTCTCCAAATATTACTCATTTTATAAATTCTTTAATTGACTCTGCAATGGACATTAGATAATCTAGTTAATTGTATAAATTTTTCCACGTTGTTTTATTCTGATAATTAACAATTTATCAAGTAATTTTAGATTATATGGTAATTGTGAATACTTTACTAAAAATCGTCGATATAATCTTTAGCGGGGCAAGTGTGCAAACAAATCACGACTTACGCACAGGTAACGGAAAATTGTAGACGCAAAGCGGCTTCTCGCAGGGTACACAGCCAAAAGTATGAGCGGAGGTTCCCTCGGTAGACGCCCAGAGGGCGGCTTGTCGTGTCGAAAACATCATAACTTTTCAAGACAGAGGGCACAGAGAAATCAGAGTTTTAGAGAGTTTTTGCCTAAGTCCTACAAATATTATTTATTATATCTGCAAGTCTTTTGGACAAGTTACCGAAGATAAATAGGGTAGCACAGTTATCTCTACTACCCTACAGGGCGTTGTATAAATGCAGGATGAATTGAAATTTTTGACTAAGGCTAAAAGTATATTCTTTGCGTCTTTGCGACGCCAGTTGCTTCAAGTCGGCAGAACCGCCCAACGCACTGGCTCACCTTTGCGTGACACACAATTCATCCCATCAATCAGCAACGCCCCCTACAGTAGTTTCTTCTGCAAATTACTGTGTATGCGGAATGCGTAAACGACCAGTGGCCAGTCCAGAGATATCACTATTTACTGACTATCCATTTTGCAACCATACTCTGCCGTTCTTCATGCAATTCTTGTACCCAAGTCATTGTCAGTTTTGGTTGAGTAGGTTTAAAATTCGCAGCTTCAGAAGTATTAGAGGATTCAATTAGCTGCATAGGAAGTTGAGCAACACGAGTATTTTCTAATAATTTCATTTCTTTTTCTCCTAAGTTTAAGTAATAATGCTTTAAGTTTTTGCTCGTATAGTGTTATCATTCAAAATTTTGTTTCTTATGCAAGCTTTTATAAAAAACTTAAAAAATAGTTCAAATTTTAGATTGATACAATAATCGGTTAAATTTTTTGAAGAGATACCAAAAAAGAAATTACTTTAACAAAAAACCCTACTGTTAATTAACAGTAGGGGAAGTTAGTTGATTGTGTCGTTTTCTCAAGCTTGTTAATTGAGTAAATATTTCAATTCTAAAAATTGCTCAATTTGCTAGACAATATAAATTATCCCTTACATTTTAGGATGAATAGCTTTTGTTTGTTATTTTAGTTCTATAGAGAGTTACACAATCAAAATGCAGTATTCCGGATTTTAGCCGAAATATATTAAAAACAACTTTTTCTCAGATATTAGTTTGCTACTGTTCTGAATCTGGAAATAGCTAAATGTCTATTTCATAAGGACTTTTGGTGCATTAACTCGCAAATTCATCTGTTGATGACGCACAGTTAACCAAGGGCGACCTAAACCTATTTCAGAAAAAGGACTTGTAGCAGGGATTTTTAACTGAGAACCAATCAAGCCCAACAAAGACTTAAATTCAGCGGAGAATATCAGCAAATCAGTACCCTTGGTGCTGAAAGCAGACGCGCTTAATTGCATAGGCCATCCCCAGCTTTGTTGATTATAGTTAAAACTACATAGCTTCTGGTTTCCTTGATGCACAGTAGCATATTCTTGTTCCAGGGTAAACTCAGCTAGTTCCTTCGGTAGTCCCCAAATTTCTCGACCACCAGCTACAGAATCGCCATTATCTACATAAATGTGCGAAATCCAAGCGCCGATTTTCCTTTGGTAATGAACCAAAGCCGGGACAATAATTAACTCATTGTACTCCAATACCGAGCCTGGCTTGTAATTAGATAAATACACGCTACCGAGGGTTTTACCAGGCCACACAGAAATAATTTCTAATTCTGAGGGAATTAAAGGGCGCACTCGGTCAATATTCACCAAATGCAGAGTTTGGATGGCGTAGCCTTGAAGTGTCCAAGGTGCTTGAGGATAAAGCATAATATCAATTCAAAATTCAAAATTCAAAATTCAAAATTAAGAAATTTAATTTAGATGATGCTTGAGTTTGGGGGCTTTGTATCTGTTTCTTGATGAGAGGATAATTAGCATCATAAAGTTAGGAGTAGAGACGCGATGAATCGCGTCTGTTAGGAGTTTTTCAAATCCTAATTCTTACGTTCTAACTTCTAAAAAAAATCCCACCCAAGTAACAGCTTGGATGGGCAATATGGGTTAGAACAAAATAATCTTCCAGAAGAAATAGGAGAATTATTTGCTTTCTGTAAAATCAGCGTCAATTACATCATCACCGCTACTACCAGCGGAGGAAGAACTGCCATCTTGAGGTTCAGCGCCAGGTGCAGCACCACCACCAGCTTGTTGATAGATGTTGCTACCAACGGCGAATAGAGCTTGTTGCAATTCTGGGGTCAGCTTCTTGATTTGCTCATCGTCATCTTTAGCAATTGCTTCCCGCAGTTCTTTGACCAAACCATCGACTTTGGTCTTGTCAGCAGCGGGAACTTTATCGCCCAATTCTTGTAGCTGCTTCTCGGCTTGGTATGCCAAAGAGTCGGCTTGGTTCTTGCGTTCAATTTTCTCACGCCGTTCTTTATCAGATGAGGCGTTTTGTTCAGCTTCTCTGACCATCCGGTCAACGTCAGTTTTATCCAGTGTGGAAGCGCCAGTTATGCTGATGGACTGTTCTTTTCCAGTACCTTTGTCCTTCGCGGTGACATTGAGGATGCCGTTAGCATCAATGTCGAACACAACTTCAATTTGGGGGACGCCACGTGGTGCAGGAGGAATTCCATCAAGACGGAAGGTTCCCAAACTCTTGTTATCAGTAGAGAATTCGCGTTCGCCTTGGAGGACGTGAATTTCTACGTTGGTTTGACCATCCACAGCGGTGGAGAACACTTCAGATTTCTTGGTAGGAATTGTAGTGTTGCGAGGGATAATTTTGGTCATCACGCCGCCCAATGTTTCAACACCCAGAGAAAGTGGTGTTACATCTAACAACAATATCCCAGTAACATCACCAGCTAATACCCCTGCTTGAATTGCTGCGCCAACTGCCACAACTTCATCAGGGTTAACGCTTTGGTTAGGGTCTTTACCCAATACCTGCTTCACAATCTGTTGGACTGCGGGAATCCGGGTAGAACCACCAACTAACACCACTTCATCAATATCACTCTTGCTTAACTTGGCATCCCGAAGAGCGTTTTCCACAGGGATACGGCAACGGTCGATTAAGTCAGAGCAAAGTTCTTCAAATTTGGCGCGGGTCAGGGTTGTGTCCAGGTGCTTAGGCCCGTCCTGAGTAGCGGTGATAAATGGTAGGTTGATTTCTGCTTGGGTAACGCTAGAAAGTTCAATTTTTGCTTTTTCTGCGGCTTCAGTCAAACGTTGTAAAGCTTGTTTATCTTTGCGTAGCTCGATGCCTTCGTCTTTCTTGAACTTTTCAGCTAAGAAGTCAACTATTTTTTTATCAAAGTCGTCACCACCAAGGTGGGTATCACCAGATGTGGCTAACACTTCAAAAACTCCATCGCCTACTTCTAGCACGGATACGTCAAAAGTACCGCCACCAAGGTCAAATACCAGAATTGTTTCGTTGCTCTTTTTATCAAACCCGTATGCTAGAGAAGCAGCTGTAGGTTCGTTGATAATCCGCAGAACTTCAATCCCTGCAATTTTACCAGCGTCTTTTGTCGCTTGCCGTTGGGAGTCATTGAAGTATGCCGGAACAGTAATTACCGCTTGGGTTACAGTTTCACCAAGGTATTTGCTAGCATCTTCAACCAGTTTGCGGAGAACTTGTGCAGAAATTTCTTCAGGGGCAAATTGCTTACCAGCGCCAGGAGAGTCTAGCTTGACATTGCCGCCGCTGCTAAGGACTTTGTAAGAAACTTCAGTAGTCTCCTTGGTAACTTCGTCAAAGCGGCGTCCAATAAAGCGCTTGACAGAGTAAAACGTATTTTCGGGGTTCATCACCGCTTGACGTTTGGCGATTTGACCAACCAAGCGATCGCCATTTTTAGCAAATGCAACCACTGATGGTGTTGTCCGAAAACCTTCTGCATTAGCAATAACTGTGGGTTTACCGCCCTCCATCACTGCCACGCAGGAGTTCGTTGTACCTAAGTCAATTCCAACTACTTTTGCCATTTTAGGTGCTGGCTCCGTATAACTACAAATGAATGAATGAGAATATAAAGGACTAAATTTTGAACCAACAGGGTCAAGAAATCAGCCAGTTCAGCATTAATACCTTAATTTGGCTTTTTCTGGGGTCAAAACTCCAGACTATGCTGATATATATATTGAGATCCATGAAGGGTGGTTTACCGAACCTTGTTTGGGACGGTTAAACTAACTCAATAGTTTTTAAGTTAATTCATGGATTGATTTGCTTTCACTTTGTCTAATGTATGAGAATTAATACTTTCAGTAATTAGGGTGAACCGTAATATCTGAGTGGTGTTTGCCGTCTTTAGAGGTAACAAATTACAGATGGCATTAGTTATTACTCATTAGTCATTAGTCATTAGTCATTGGGAGTGAGGAGTTTGGAGTTTGAAGTTATGAGTTATTTCCCCTTTGCGTCCCTCATCTCCCCAATCCCCAATCCCCAATCACTCAAGCCCAGAGAAAAGAGTTTCCCAGTCAATCACAGGCGGTCTTTGTCCCTTATTGACTATTTCAAAAATTTTCCTGGAAGTACTTGGGTAAAAAAGACATTCTACACAAGCGTTGGCTACGTCAATTCGGCTGGCATCACCTGAAAGTGTATCTCCTGTGCCAAGTACCACGCCATATTTGCCGCCCGTTTTTGCTCTCAGGAGGGTGTTGAGGTCGTATGAAGTATAAGGCCCGTCAATGAGGCGTCCTGGGCGAATAATAGTGTAGGGTAATCCTGAATTAATGATGGACTCCTCCCCCTTCTGTTTGGCATCCAAGACGCCGAATGCATTGAGAACGCTAAAAGGAAACTGATCTTTACGGAGAATTCCGCAGGAGGAGACGAAAACAAATCGCTGCAAATTTTGAGGCACTGCTGCTACAAGATTGCTGACACCTTGAGCATCGATTTTTACTGGACTATTCTTTGCTTTTGCTTGGCTAGATTGGGGGTTAAGAAAAGTTAAACCCCATTCAATCAAGTTTGGGGATTGCTCAAACTCCCATCTGGCAGAGGGAAAGGCTGTGGTTCCAGTACAACAAATAACATGGGTGACATCTGATGTTGCAGCACTAAGTGTCGCGGGCTGGCGGGTATCACCAACAAGAATTTCTACTTGCTGATTAAACATTTTTTGAGCTTTTGCAGCATCCCGTGTCAAGACACGGACTCTGACGCCCTTTTCCAGCAACTTGCCTACCACAAGTTGTCCTACTCCACCAGTAGCACCAGCAACTAGCACGAAATTCTCAACTGACGCTTCCAAAGAAGTCATAAAATGTTCTTGAGATAGTCTATTGCTAATCTACTGAAAAATTAGGCGATCGCAAAAGTTAGGAGTAAGGAAGTAGCAGTCTATGTTGTTCCTAGATATTAATTAAGCCAGTTGCATTTAAAAGCGAATGCTACTTTCTGCTATATTTAATCACCTGCTCTAATCGAGGTAAGGCACTCACCGCTGACTCACGAACATATGGATCGACAGTTTCATCGTTAGTCAATGCTGTCAGCACTTCTACCCCTCTGACATCCCCCATTGAACCAAGCGCATTCACAATCGCCACAGCTACCGCAACATTATCTGTAGTTTTCAAGGCTTCATTTAAAATTTCAAAGGCAGGAGAACCAATCTCACCCAAAGCCATCACGGACGCAATATATACAACACCATTTTCGTCATTGAGTGCTGTTTTTAATCCCTGTAAGCCCTCTTCTGGAAAGGGTACGTCTGGATGATTGGCGGCGACTTGTGCCAAGGCTTTAGCACAACTGCCCCGAATGGTGGCGTTATCACTATTGAGCAATGACTCTACCACTGCTGGTACTGCATCTACACCAATGGCCCCCAATGCCTTCACCGCAGCTCGACGATAGGTCACATCTTCATCATCTAAAATACTCATCAGTCGAGGAATGGTATTTTCATCGCGGACTTCGGCTAGCTGCCACATAGCTCGTTCCCGCAGGTTTGGGTTTGGGTGTTTTAACTGTTCAAATAGAGAATCTGTTGTCATAAGCAAAAATTTCGTTCTGAATTCTGAATTTTAATACCAATTTAATTGGTGAAGACGCGATGAATCGCGTCTCTACAAATGGTTTATTGGTCAAATTATTTTCTCAAATTAGTATAAATTTTGAATTCTGTTAGCGCAGCAGGGCGTAACCGATTCTGAATTCTTTTAATTACAACTGAGGGACTCTAAGTCGATCGCTCAACCTAATCTAGGCAAAGCAATAGACCCAGAGTCCCTAGTTTTAGAGTGCAACGAGCGCTCGGCTAGTCAATCCGCCTATTATGACAGGGAGTTGATTACGTAGTCGAGGAGAGCGCGGAACTCAGTCAACGCTTGAGGAGACAAGTCGCGAGGAGAGCAAGCGCGATCGCGGGTGTAGGTCATAGCGGTAACATAGGGAGCAGTAGGCAGACCCAAAGAGCGATATGTTTCGCGAGCGCCTGCAATACCCCACTCATCCAATGGACCAGTACCACCAACAACTAAGCTGTAGTTGATCAAACGTAGGTAGTGCTTGATGTCGCGGAGGCACTTGTCTTTCTTAACTTGGGTGTCGCCAGCTTCACCGTCTTGGTTCAAGTAAGGATATTTCTTGAAGGCAGCATCATAACCTTCTTTAGCTACAGCATCGATGTTAGAAGCCAGCTTTTCAGCAGCTTCTAGACGAGCATTAGCACGTTGAATGCTACCTTGAACGGATTCTAGGTCAGAGGTGGTAGGAAAACGACCTGCTGCATCAGCAGCTGAAACAACTGTGGTAATAACTGATTTCATTGCTTTTTATACTCCAGATGGGATTTGATCGGGTTTTGATTTCACTTCGTTTGGCTAAATAGCCGTTAACTATGAGCTATTAGCTCAGAGCAGAAATAACGCGATCGAAGTAGCTAGCAGCTTCAGCAGCTAGAGCAGAGCAGTCGCCTTGGATAACTTCCAGCTTACGGAATTTTTTACCAGCGTTAGCTTCGGTGTTGGTGTTGGTGATGTGAGCAACACTGATAGCTTTCAGGATTTGAATAGCACGTACAGTGGAGCTAATGGGAACTCCCAAAGCTGAGTAGGTTTCTTTTAGACCGTTGATAGCGCGATCGTCCAATACGGAAGAATCACCAGCCAACAACGCATAGGTTACGTAGCGCAGGATGATTTCGGTATCACGCAGACAAGCAGCGTGGCGACGAGTGGGATACAAGTTACCGCCGGGTTGCAGCAAACCAGTGTTTTCGCAAGCGATTCCAGCAATGGCATCAGAAACAGCACAGCTAGCGTTGCTGGCGATTGCATTCACAGCATCAAGGCGCTTGTTGCCCGCAGCAATGAAACCCTTGAGGGCATCCAAGTCAGCACCACCAATAGCAGCACCTTTAGCGTCTGCTGTAATTACAGCTCTGGAAAAAGCATCAAGAACCATGAGTTCTCCTTAATATTCACAAATGGCGGATATTATTTTCGGCGTAGTTTCGTCAGATGAACTGCGAGTAGCCAAAGTAAAACATAGGGGATCGATAGTACCCTAGTCTTTACTATGAGAGAGAAAGTAATAATCTGTAATATTTAGTTATTAGTCATTTAGTCATTGGTTATTAGTCATTAGTTATTTCTCCCCCTACGTCCCCTACCTCCCCTGTCCCTTTGCACCTCTGCTCAAAAAAATTAAGACTTATGCAGCCACAGCGTAAGTCTTAGGGAAAAATATTCTTTTTTCTTAGTGGCTCAAGCTTGTTTGAGCAGATGTTTGACCAAATTATCTTTCACCATCATCTGCCGTAAAACTTCTAACAAGAATTCCTGAGCCTGTTCTTGACTCAAATTCTTGACCTGTTCTCTCAAGTTTTGTAAGCGAAACTGCTGCTCTAAGGTTAGTTCGATGGGGAATTCCATAGGATTCACTCCTCTAATTGACTGAATCGAAGGTGTTTGTTGTTACTGGTACTGTGAAGGCGTAGGCGTAACTCGTCGTATACATCACCTTACATTAGTGTAGCATTGAGATATTAAAATGTCCATATTGTCAAGTCATGAGAAATTAATATTATAAAAGTTTACAATTACCAAAAAACATGTTCATCTGTTCCTTTATTCAGGAGTTGATTGAAGCTAAGCACTGATGGTTGTAATGTTTAGAATGTTTATATACCAACAACTTTAAAAAGAAAAAGCAAGGTAAACATCATCCGCAGGAGTCAAAAGTAGGAGTCAGAAGATTGATAGACGCAATGGAATTTTTTCAGCTCAGTGCTGGTAAGTGGCGATCGCAACGTGCAACTCATCACCTGGCGTTCAAGCGCTCAGAGACAGGAGAATCTGATATAGAAGTAGAAACTCTGGCTGCCGATCATCCAGAAATCATTGAACTGTGCCAGTATCATCAGATTGAGCCGGGGCTTTCAGTAGGGGGGTCGCGGGTGCGCTGGCTAGGCACAATGGCTTGGGATAAAGACGATGAGGAAAATCATCAAGGGAAAACTATATTTGCGATCGTGCCTGATGCCGATAACCCAAGGCAAGGTAAATTACTCCGCGAAAGGGGCTACGCGGAAATTGTGCCCGTGGTCGGTCTTTTTCATATGGATGATGAAGATGGACTAGTGTTGACAACCGAATACGAAACAATGAGTTCCATTGAGCGATTTTGGTTCGCCAGCCCGAATATTAGACTGCGAAGCAGTACAGTGAAACGGTTTGGCGGCTTCAGCACTGCATCGTTTTGCACTGAAACCCGCATTCAGTCTTCTTTAGAAGTTTCCAGCACACAGGAGGTAACTTCTAAACAACAGTTTTATTCTGTTTTAGGCTGGTGAATGATTCTGAAGCAGACCGATACTTTTACTCGTGGGCGAGATTATCTACATCTGGTACAGGGATTTGCTCTCGAACCGGGTATGGTGGATGTATTCGATAACCTGCGCGATCGTACTGCCATTTGCACTTGGATCGGCAAAAACATTAACACCGTTAACGCTCAGATCAACACCTATCTGGAAGCCTGTCATCAGTGCTTTCATCCCCAAGAGCGCCGCCACATCCAAATTTTTGCAGTACCCATCGCTCAATCTTTCGGTATTGACGGTCTGTGCAACATTCTCACAAACCCAATAACCATTTTGGTAGATGTCGGTCGAGTTGCACCCAAAGACTGGTTCGGTATCGTCGTCCACGAATACGCTCATGCCCATGTAGGAGATTATGGGCACAATCAGCAGTTTGCTAACATTCTGTCTCATCTGTGTTTAGGACTGGGATTAGAACCACCATTATGGCAAGCAGGAATGGAAGCAACTTTGCGTAGCTGGCCTTACTGTCAGTCAACCATAGATCCCCTGGAATTTTGGATAGGTGGAAATAGGGGATAGGGAATGGGGCATGGGGCAGAGGGGCAGAGGGGAGAATAATAACTCCTAACTCCTAACTCCCAACTCAGCATCTCAATGCCCAATGCCCATTCTTCATTAATTTCTTTTGCGAAATGTTAAAAAATATTGCCTCAGTTCAAAAAAGTGAAACTGAATCTCCTAATCTGAATTATGTGAACAAAGCTTCTACTTAGATTTAGCTAAATTCAAAAAACGCGATCGAGTAATAATTTTATAATCTGCGGTAGGGCATTTCCTGGGCTTGAAAGTGAGCTTCAGCATATCCTAAATCATAGCTGGATTAGCTGATAACCTTACACAGTATGTCTTGCAAACAGTGTATGAGATGTCACCAAGTCATTGAACTGGAAGCCGCAGTCCGTTGCTGAAGCTAGCAGTGGGTTGAATCCAGCAAGCTCAGCCCTGTTTCTTACGAATACTTAACCGCTCTTAGTTAAGTTTCGTGAAACTTTATCAGAATATCAGGTTCTGATCCAACTACGTCCCTTAATATGTGATTTAAAGTTGTTAACTTTAATTAAGAACATGGAGGCTTTAGAGTGTCAATTCCTCTGTTAACATACGCACCTTCAAGTCAAAACCAACGTGTAGCTGCATATGAAGTGCCGGGTGATGAACAGCCCAGAATTTTTTCTACAGACAATCTGCTTTCTCCCTCAGATTTTGGCGATCTAATTGAAGCAGCATATCGTCAAATTTTCTTCCATGCGTTTGCTGCCGATCGCGAAACATACTTAGAGTCCCAACTCCGTAATGGACAGATTACAGTGCGGGACTTTATTCGTGGGTTGGTGCTTTCCGATACCTTTAAGAGAAGCTTTTACGATCTCAACAGCAATTACCGTTTTGTTGAGCAAGTAGTACAGCGAGTTCTAGGACGCGACGTATACAGCGAGCGGGAAAAAATCGCTTGGTCAATTGTAGTCGCAACCAAAGGTATTAAAGGCTTTATCGATCAAATACTGGACTCTGAAGAGTACCTCAGCAATTTTGGATACTCTACAGTGCCTTATCAACGTCGTCGAATCTTACCATCTCGTGCTGAAGGTGAGTTGCCTTTCAACATCAAATCTCCCCGCTATGACGATTACTACCGTGCCAAACTGGGCTTCCCCCAAATTATTTGGCAGGTAGAAGTACGTCGGTTCATCCCACAAGAACAGAAGCCCAAAGCTGGCGACCCAGCTAATTTCTTGGCTATGGCACAGAGTGTCAATGCAACTGGCAATGCTCCACAAAGAGTTTCGTCATTTAACATCGATATCGAAAAGTCTGTACCTTATCGCCAACTGGCAGGAATCAAGTAACGATTTTTGCTCAAGGGTTAGCTAGTACATCTGTTTAATTATTTGATAGCGTGCATCAGTCCTGGGTTACGTAGGAGTTTCATTTAGGTATAACTAGTGAAACAGACTCTATCCCACCTCTGATGCACGCTACTCGTTTGTTTAGATACACGTCTTAGAGGCTCTACTTTATAAAGCAACCCTTGACCATCGCTTCACAAAATAGCACTCTCATAAGAAGCACTCATGTAAGCTTTGTTTGTATCGCCGAAAGCTTGCAAGCCACACAAATCACCTGCCAACAAGGCTTTCAGGTATCAATTATGAAAATTTAAGCAAAAAATAATTACCAATCGGCTAAAATGTCCGGTTTTTTTGGTCTTGTGATGATAAATAAAAATAATAACGTTGAAAGTTATGCTTCGTACCCCGAAGAATTGCTGAAATTCTTCGCTGCTTTCAGGATGACTACTGACAACATCTGCCGCCAATCAGTTTTTTTGCTGGGGATGCTGCTAATCCGCTACAAACTCAAGGACAGAGCTACCTCAAAACGCTCTACCACAAAATTTACTCTAGATGTGTCTAAGTAACTATGCTGAGGAAGTGTAAAGATGTCACGATGTCATGGAAGCAATTTTAAAGCAATTATAAAGAGCTTGGTGCCATTTTGGCAGGTTTTAATCGTAAATATGCGATATTAGTAGATTGTACAAATCTTTATTCTTATTCGCACACTAGTTACTATCTACGCAAAACTGCTAAGGCTAAGCGGATTCTGACACAGATTAATTTACGGTAATTTACGAAGTAGGAAATAATACATGGTATTATCACTGTCTTCTCACAACGTTATCCAGTATCTGCAAGATGCGGATCTGTGTAACTCAGAAGGTGGCACAGCGGATGAATCTGATTTGCCAGGGAGTAGCAAGAAAAATTTCAATTTAGTTGTAACTCTAGCTGATAATCGCAAGCTGCTCCTTAAACAAGAACGTAACGTTAACAGTGAAGGTCAGCCCCATGAGTTATTTAAAGAGTGGCTGTTTCACCAATTACTCCAGCAGTTTCCAGTTTTCGGCAATGTTGCAGCGATGCCTACGGCGGTAAACCACGCACCATTAGTTGTGCATTTTGACGAAGAAAATTCTATCCTCGTTCGCAACTACCAGAGTGACTACCTGGAGCTTGGGACATTATACCACAATAATGAAATTTTTCCACCAGAAATTGCCTATGCCATCGGCACGGCTTTGGCAGGACTGCATCGCGCAACCTTCCAACGCCGAGAATATAGGGATTTTATGGCAGCTGCTCCCCAAGGAGAGTTTCGCTATGGCTTTTACAATCCAGCCCAAGGGATAGGGTCAATTAGTCCAGAGATTTTTGGTACTGTTCCCACCGATGCGTTGAAATTCTATGTTCTTTACCAACAGTACGAGAGTTTGGAATCTGCGATCGCAGATCTAGCATATGATTGGAACCCTTGCTGCTTGACTCACAACGACTTGAAATTGAACAACATTTTAGTTCATTCTCGCTGGCAGCAACTAGACAATTGCCTAGTACGACTAATCGATTGGGAAGCTTGTGCTTGGGGAGATCCAGCTTTTGATTTAGGAACTTTACTAGCAAGCTATTTAGGAATTTGGCTCAAGAGCTTGGTAGTAGACCCTACCATTGAATTAGAAGAATCTCTACATTTAGCGTTGACACCGCTAGAGATTTTACAGCCTTCAATTATTGCCCTCATGAGGTCTTATCTCAATGCTTTCCCAATGATTTTGGAATACCGCAGTAACTTTATTTCGCGGGTTATCCAATTTGCAGGGCTGGCACTGATTCATCAAATTCAGGATCTGATTACCTGCCGGAAATCCTTTAGCAATGCTGATATCTGTATGCTGCAAGTTGCTAAAAGTCTACTCACTATGCCCGAACAAGCTGTGCTGACTATTTTCAGTATCTCACAATCAGAAATTGTCAACCCTGTGGCCAAAATCCATAAACTCCCTCAGCCTCAAAAAGAGCAGCAGTTACTTCGCATTTATTACGAAAAAACTCGACTGCGTGGTTGTTAATGGTAGGAAGCAGAACAAGAATAATTCAGAATTCAGGAGTCAGAACAGTTCAATATTATGGAAAAATCTGATAATGAATGTAGCAATCATACTGTATTTATTTTGAATTCTGAATTCTGAATTTTCAATCATGTGTATCTAATTTTTACAAAATTTTAAGTTATTCTGCATATTATTTACCATATGATGAATATCAGAGCATTTTGCCCCATATTAGTCTTATAAATAAGAACAAAAATGTCAGTTGATTCATTGATGAAATATTTTAAATATTGAATGCTGACTGCTGTTTTATGACTTTGAATTTTGTCTCTTTGAGTTCTAAATGGATAAATGTTGTATTCTGCCAATCAACCCCTAACTTCTCTGTTGGACATTGCTAGAAATATCCAAATTGAGTCAAATTTTTGTATTTACCATCCCAACTATCAACCTTTTGCTCTGCCGACTAAAGTAGCCGACAGATTTCAGCAAACCCCCACAGATTTACAACAAAAATATCTGACTTTATTACTGCGAAATTTTCTTTATGGGATCTATTACAATGGCTCTCTGCAAAATACTTTGGCAGTCAATACTGTTAATAGTAATCACATATCAAAATATAACTTAGAAGATAGCTCAATTTCAGAGATTGATTGGGACTTCTACAAACAACTGCACGAAAGTAATCACGGTGTTGGTTACTTTGATTCCAACTGGGAGGTCTTGCGGCAGGAGCCTGATGGTACTATGGCGGTGACGAAAGGCGGTTTAACACTTTATATTGAGCCAGACTGCCATTTAGAATCCAGTAAAAAATCTACTAAAGCGGGTGACATAGTAGCAATTTGGATGCCTAAAAATCGCCTGCAAAACGGTTGTTATATGGCAGTTAGTAATGTTGGACAGGAACAGCAAACTAATCCAGATGGTGATTTAGGAGCAGGGCGAATCTACTTTAATTTAACCCCATCTGGCGCGATCGCTCTTATGGATAGCCTAACACTGCAACTGAATGCAGC
The DNA here is from genome assembly GCF_963920935.1 of Nostoc sp. CCY 9925. Lineage (NCBI taxonomy): Bacteria > Bacillati > Cyanobacteriota > Cyanophyceae > Nostocales > Nostocaceae > Nostoc > Nostoc sp. CCY 9925. The sequence continues at coordinate 47,314 of NZ_CAWUDO010000062.1, forward strand.
CTCCATTCCTTTTAGCTTTCAGCTTCTTCACAATCCCTGTGCATACGGACGCTATGATTCGGGGATACTCTACTTTGAACTCCACGACTATCCAGCAATCCGCACCATCCTTCAAAGAATTTATCCAGAAAATCAATCACATTTCCAGCCTGAAATTCCCTTGTTTACAAAATTTTTAGCACCAGGGTTAGGTTTAGCTGAAGAACCAACCCAAAAATTTGCCGCACAAGAAAGTTTTGGTATGAACCGTTGTCAAATCGTTGCTAATGCTTTGTTAGAAGCTTGGCACAAAGGTAAGAACGCTATGGAAGAACGGATGAAGGTAATTAATCAACATTTTACACGCCATACCATTGACTTGCAGCGTCCCTACCTTAACCCTAATTCCCAAGATATCTATATTCCCCTAAAATTAAGTACCATTGAAGTAGCATGATTTAAAAATCTGGACACTTAGCATTTACAACGTTGGGATGTGTGTAATGGTGTAAAACCGTTTCAATGTTGTCACCAATCCACATTGCGACTTTATCGGCAGTGATGCCGCTGCTAATAGCCCATGTAGCAAACGTATGCCTGCTAGCATAAGGCTTGATACCAATTCAAAATTCAAAATTAAGAAATCCTTGTTTTACAAGGGTTTCTAGATTTGGATCTGTTTCAAACTTTTAGTGAATTGGTATGAGGTAATATGGCAATTTTGCCAGTTTTACCAAAGCTTTTCACTTTTTGGCGAGAAATTTTAATTATTATTAGAAAATAAAGCCTCAAACCTTTATTCAGTTAAAGTTCCAGAGTTTGGTTTCAATTATTGTTTTCCGACAGTGAGAGAAGAGGCAGAAATTTAAGTAATAAATAAAATTTTGTATCAGGAATTAAGCAATGAATGTAAAAAAGTATAACGGATTCTTCCGACGAGCTAAATTTTAAACTTACACTGGCTTTTGCCCTAACATAATAAGCTCTATATTTATGCAAATAAATGTAAATTTATTTATAGTTAATAAGAGATTCCCGTTGACTATTAGTCGGGGGACAACAGCACAGACTACGAATGTCTGGGTGAGAATTTCACAAGATGGCATCGAAGGCTGGGGGGAAGCGTCGCCGTTCGGTGTGGGTAATCATCGGCAATCAACTGATACAATCAAAGACGCTCTAGAGCAAGTTATACCACTGTTGCAACCATTCAGTCCTTTACAACGACAGGAAGTTGAGCAAGTGTTAAGCCAAAATCAGGCTCCTTCTGCCGTGAAAGCAGCCTTGGATATCGCAATGCACGATTGGCTCGGTAAGCGCGTAGGGTTACCTTTATGGCAAATTTGGGGACTCGATCGCCACGCCATTGTACCAATTTCCCTGACAATTGGGATTAATTCACCAGAAGGTGCGATCGCCAGAGCAAAAGACTGGTTAAATTTTACAGATGTTCGTATTTTCAAAGTTAAGCTAGGTAGTCCAGATGGCATAGAAGCAGACCGAAAAATGCTCTTAGCAGTGCGAGAAGCAGCACCAAAAATAGAATTTTTTGTTGATGCTAACGGCGGTTGGAGTTTAGCAGATGCGATCGCCATGTGCAATTGGCTGGCTGATTTAGGTATAAAGTATGTAGAACAGCCATTGCCACGAGGACAAGAAACAAGTTTAGCTAAACTCAAGGAAAATTCTCCTCTCCCCATTTTTGTTGATGAAAGTTGCTTCACAAGTTCAGATATTCCCAAGCTAGCAAGCTACGTGGATGGGATAAATATTAAACTGATGAAATCGGGGGGACTAACCGAGGCAATGCGAATGGTGCATGTAGCCAAAGCCTATGGGTTACAAGTAATGTTCGGTTGCTATTCTGACAGTTCCTTAGCCAATACAGCAGCAGCACAGCTAGCACCACTAGCTGATTATTTAGATTTAGACAGTCACCTTAACTTAATTGATGACCCCTTTACGGGTGCATTGCTAAAAGAAGGGAGAGTTTTGCCAAACGATTTACCAGGTTTGGGGGTACAACACAGTGCGTCTGCCACTTAATCAACGAGTAGCTATCTTACTTCATGAGGGAATTAGCGGGTCTAACGGTAAAACAGGGCTAGCAATTTTACGCTACAGTGAAGCCCCAATCATAGCAGTCATCGATCGCGACTCTGCTGGCAAATCCTTACCACAATTAACAGGTATCAAGCGTGATGTACCAATTGTGGCATCGGTAGCCGCCGCCTTGGAGTACAAGCCGGAAGTCTTGGTAATTGGCATAGCCCCAGGAGGTGGTGCCGTACCAGATGATTACTGGCTGGAAATCAAAGAGGCTCTACAAGCTGGAATGTCGTTGGTGAACGGTTTACATACAGCGATGGCAAATATGCCAGACTTAAATGCACTGCTCAAACCAGGGCAACTTATTTGGGATGTGCGGAAAGAACCATCTAATATCGCTATTGCTAGCGGCATGGCACGCACTCTCCCGTGTCGGCGAGTATTGACTGTGGGAACCGACATGGCCATCGGTAAAATGTCAACCAGCCTAGAGTTACATCGAGCGTCACAACTGCGGGGTTGGCGTTCTAAATTCATAGCCACAGGTCAAACTGGCATGATGTTAGAAGGCGATGGTGTGCCTCTAGATGCTGTGCGGGTAGATTTTGCTGCTGGTGCTGTAGAACAGATGGTCATGCGCTATGGCAAAAACTACGATATTTTGCACATTGAAGGACAAGGTTCACTGCTACATCCTGGTTCAACCGCAACCCTACCTTTGATTCGTGGTTCTCAACCAACCGAACTGATTTTGGCACATCGAGCAGGACAAGTTCATATACGTAATCATCCCCATGTAGTAATTCCAGCTTTACGTAAGGTAATCCAGCTTTATGAAAGTGTCGCCAGTGCCGGTGGTGCTTTTGGGACTGTGCCTGTAGTGGGTATAGCGTTGAACACAGCCCATCTAGATGAATATGCGGCTAATGAAGCGATCGCTCAAATCACAGCAGAAACCGGGCTACCTTGCACCGATGTCGTCCGCTTTGATGCCGATGTCCTATTGGATGCAGTGATGAAGAATTAAGCTAGTACCGCTTTGCAGAAATCAGAAACAGAGCAAGGGGAAACCCCACGCTTAATCATTTTTGTTACTTTTAGACAAGACAACAGCCCAAAGGGTTGCGGGGCTTCGAGTCCCATTTTTTGTCTATAGATTTTATCCCAATTTGAAAAAATAATCTGACAAACACATTGGGTAAGGGCGCACAGCTGTTGTGCCCTTACAAACGATCAATGTGTTGCAAAGATTGTTTGAATTGGTATTAGTTTCGGGTAAATCCGCGATGGCGTACCCGCCCGCCCTAGGCATCGCTCATAAGTAACTTTTATTAGAATCATCACCCCTTTTTTGTCAAGTCCTCTTGACTTTTTGTAACAAAGTTGTTAAATTTATTTACATAAGTTAACAAACACCAAAAAGAAAAAATTATGTACACCACTGTTAATGAAGACGGCGTTCTCAATAACTACGCGGCCGAACCCAAAATGTACTACTCTGAGTACCCCGCGATTTGGGAACAACGTAAATACTTAATACAAGCTGCTTTTGCAACTTTAATCGTCACTACTTTAATTTTGGTTGGTTTTAGCGTTAGTTAAGATTTTTAGATTTCGGTATCGCTGTATCTCATCGCCATTCGTCTTCTCCTTTTGCCTCGGCTAAATTAGCCGAGGTTTTTTGTATTACACGAGTATTTTGGGTGCGATCGCTCAGCTAGGTGAAAGCGAGTACGTGACCTATCTGGAAGATGGCCAACAGCTGAGAAATCTTCTGCATAAACTTTGTCCAATTCCGGAAAACTAATACTTTATTAACCATAACTGTACTGAAATTCCTCGTAGAGTACGAAACCGTACTGAATTCCCACCCTGCAAGAATTATGGTGGATTCAGTTAATAAATAAAAATTCATTGCTTCATTTTTTACCTTTAGAAGCGTTTATCGCTGATCTTGTATCAGGTAACACTCTTTTGTGTCACAAATTATTTCCAGATATGTGTTATTTAGCTTCGCTACGGAAAGGTTTACGAGTGCTGGTAGTGGATAGCGATCTTGATTCTTGTGAGCTACTGGCGACATTGTTTGCTGAATATGCGGTTGAGACGACCACAGCAATTTCCGCCACTGAAGCTCTGGAAATGATACAACACACTCAACCAGACATCCTGATCAGTGAAATCATCCTGCCCGATGAAAATGGATACTGGCTGATTCGTAAAGTGAAAACGTTTGAAAGAACTTCCCGTGTTCGGATTCCAGCGATCGCCTTGACTGTATGTGTCGAACACAGCGAGCGTATTCAAGCTCTGACGGCTGGATTTTGCAGGCACTTAGCCAAACCATTAAACATCAACGAGTTAATTGCAACAATGGCTTCTATTACCGGGCACCCTCAGGAGATGTCAGCAAATACCCATTGGTGATAGGTTAAGATAAAGCGTATTTTGTCAATCAGTTAAAATACTCA
>NZ_CAWUDO010000063.1:0-51540 GCF_963920935.1 Nostoc sp. CCY 9925
TTGAGCAACTTTACTTTCCGTTACATACTTTGATTTTTTTGCGCCATTCTACTTACTCACTTGTGATTGAGCAAGCTAGCCGACAAAACAGATGATAACTTTAACGATAGACTAGTAAAAATTCTTTGAGGAAGTATTAATGGCACTAGTTCGTGCTGAGAGCGATCGCCAAACAGCACTAACTAAAGCACAACCTGTAACAAACCTGGTATGGGAGTGTCAACCCCTTCTCCTGCAAAGACGTTACGCGAACGGGGAATTTTAAATTCTAAATTCACGCATTACAATCCCCCTAATTTTAGGGGCTTGAAGCAAGGACTGAAATACCGAAAATAGCATCAAGATGAGTAGAAAATCTCGAAAAGCATTGATTGGCATTACAACTTACGGTCGGCAAGCAGCATTACCATTTTCTCTGCCAAGTGAATATATAGATGCAGTCCGTACCGCAGGTGGTATTCCCATATTATTACCACCAGGAGAAATTGAGCCTGCAAGACTTCTAGATTCTTTGGATGGTTTAATCATCTCTGGCGGTGGAGATATTGACCCTGTTTGCTACAACGGTTTTGCTCATCCTACTATTTATTCTGTTGATGGTGAACGTGATGCTTTTGAATTGGAGCTTGCCAAGTTTGCCCTTGAACGTCATCTGCCGATATTGGGTATTTGCCGGGGTTTACAAATTCTCATCGTCAGCTGTGGGGGTACTCTAATTCCTCATATTCCAGATGTTTACGGTACATCTGCATTACATCGTTTAGAGCCTGAACCTGGACGACGTTTGCCTACAGAACATCCCGTCACCATAGATGTAGACAGCTGTTTAGCTGACTGTTTACAGAATTCTCACATATCCGTAGTTTCTTGGCATCATCAAGCAGTAGATAAAGTACCATCTGGTTGGCGGGTTGTTGCTCATGCTTCAGATGATGGAGTAATTGAAGCTGTGGAACATGAACATCATCCTTGGGCAATTGGTGTGCAATGGCATCCTGAGCTTTCAACTGTCGATCCTAATCATCAAAGAATTTTTCAAGCTTTCGTTCAGGCTGCACATACCAAACAAAGTTAACGCAGATATAGAAATTTTGAGGTTGGTTGAGAACTGCTGTTTGCCTAACGATCGCACTTGCTAAGGCCAAATTCATCTATCCTCAAGTTCATCAGATAATTGTGCCATTTTATTGTGTATTACGATATCAGGGCGATCGCATGATGTGAATAAACTAAAAAATCATCTCATTAATTACTGCTTATTCCGTAGTCTGCCCTTCTATTGCGTCTCATTTCTCTAGTTGTCGAATTCGCTTGATTTGTAGCAGATTCCAGTCATCTTCAGAATAGGGCGTGCTAAACCAGGCATCTAATATTTCTTTAGCGATCGCTTCTGTAGTCGCACGTAAACTTAATACTAGGACATTGGCATGATTCCAAATGCGGGCACCCCGCGCCGTCTCAGCATCATGGCACAAAGCAGCACGTATCCCACAGACTTTGTTAGCAGCGATAGATGCACCAGTACCAGTCCAACAAAAAACAATTCCCTCATCTACTTTCTGAGTTGCTACTGCCAAAGCAACCTTACTACTACTGATAGGCCAATCAACTTCTCGATGATTCTCCGCTAAGGAACCGAAAGGTATAACTTCATGCCCACGCCGCTTAAGCTCTTCCAATACAGTATCAGTAAGGTTAGTGCGTTCATCACTGCCAATAGCAATTCTCATGCATTCCCCTCTAAAAGTAGCCTACCTTATTGTCTCATCTTACGATAAGTAGCGACAGTTAATTATCTTTTTAACTGTCGCTACAATTTAGCAAAATGATATTCAAGATAGAGTGTTCCTGAATCTGAATATGAAATGCCAAAATTACATTTATTTAACTTTTACTCTTTGCGCCTTTGCGCCTTGGCGTGAGACTAATTCCTATTTACCCTCAACCACCGATGATTGCAGTTCTTGATGCCGTTTTGGTTTAATGAACCGCTCTGTCGTCCCCTTAATCACAATATACAAAATTGGCACTACAAACAAACTCAAAAAAGTAGCAATTAACATCCCCCCAAAAACAGCAGTTCCCAAAGATTGCCGACTACCCGCCCCTGCACCTGTGGCAGTAGCCAACGGGAAAATCCCTAAAAGAGTGGAAAAAGCAGTCATCAAAATTGGGCGTAACCGCTCTTGCGAAGCTTCAATAGTTGCTTTGGTAATAGAAAGTCCTTGCTCGCGCAATTGGTTAGCAAATTCCACAATCAAGATAGCATTCTTACTAGCCAAACCAATCAACATTACTAGACCAATTTGACAGTAAACATCATTGTTAAAACCCCGTAACGATTGAGCTATAAGTGCTCCAAAAATAGCTAAGGGAACTGACAACATAATAATCAAAGGGTCAATGTAGTTTTCGTACTGAGCAGCTAGTACCAAAAATACAAACACCAATCCTAACCCAAAAATCAGAGGTGCTAAGCCAGCAGAATCTATTTCTTCTAATGCAGTTCCCGACCATTCGTAACCAAAACCTGGAGGTAAAACTGCTTGAGAAACTTGTTCCATTGCCTTAATAGCGTCTCCAGAACTAGAGCCAGGAGCAGCAGAACCGTTAATTTCAATTGAACGGAACAAATTATAGTGATTTATCGTTTGTGCTCCCACAGTTGGCGTCACTTTGACTAAGTTACTCAAAGGAATCATTTGATTCTTTTGGGAACGAACGTAGAGTTTACCAATATCTTTGGGATTAGAACGAAACTGTTCATCAGCTTGGATATAAACCCGATAATTGCGCTGCTGGAGATTGAAATCATTCACATATTGTGAACCCAAAGCAGTTTGCAAAGTACTGAAAACATCATCTATAGAAACTTGCAGTGCTTTGGCTTTATTACGGTCTACTTCCACAAGTAATTGTGGCGTATCTGCGGCAAAGGTACTGAATACAGCTTGTAATCCTGGTGTTTGATTGGCGCGACCGAGTAATTGCCCCATCGACTGCACCAAACTTTCTAAACCACTGTTACCTCTGCGGTCTTGCAGCTGAAATACGAAGCCGCCAAAGTTGCCTAAACCCTGAATTGGTGGCGGATTTACTGGAAAGACCCTAGCTTCTGGGATGGACGACAACTTACCTTGTAATTTACCAATTATCGCCTGTACTGATTGATCGGGTCTTTGGCGCTCGTCCCAAGGTTTTAAAGTCGTAAATATGATCCCACTGTTAGCAGTGCTACCACTAAAACCAAATCCTCCGATCGCAAAAGTTCCCAACATTTCCGGAATTTCCAGGATTTCTTTTTCTACCTGTGCCATGACATCGCTGGTATATTGCAGCGAAACGCCTTGGGGCCCTTGGATAATTGTGATGAAATAGCCTTCGTCTTCGTCTGGAAGAAAGGCTGTAGGCACTGTGGTGTACAGCCAAGCAGTCATTACCAAAGAGACGATAAACAAGCCAATGACGACGCTTTTGATACGTGTGAGAAAATTTAGTGATCGCTTATAACTATGCTGTACCCAGTCGAGAAACCGATTAATCTGGTCAAAAATCCAACCCAACCATCCTGAAGGTCTTTGTCCTTGACGCAGCAACAGCCCACACAAAGAAGGTGTCAGAGTCAAAGCCAAAAAAGTCGAAATGGCAATAGAAAAGGCAATGGTAAGAGCAAATTGCCGATAAAGTGCGCCTGTGGTTCCCGGAAAGAACGCCACTGGTACAAACACCGCCATCAAGACCAATGAAGTTGCAATCACCGCTCCGAAAAGTTCCCTCATTGATTCGCTAGCGGCTCGGCGAGGATTTATACCTTTATCTTGAATAAAACGGCTGATTTGCTCTACTACAACGATCGCATCGTCTACCACCATCCCAGATGCTAAAGTCAGACCAAACAAAGTCAAACTATTAATCGAAAAGTTAAAAACTTTAACGAAGGCAAATGTCCCTACTAAGGAAAGTGGAATTGTCAGTGCTGGAATTAAGGTAGTTCGCCAGTCCTGCAAAAACACAAAAATGACAATTACAACCAGCACCACCGCTTCAATCAGAGTCTTGGTCACTTCTGCCAAAGACTCTTCAACAAACATAGTTGTGTCAAAAGCTACCTGATATTTCATGCCTGGGGGAAAACTCGGAGCCAATCGCTCCATTTCCGCTTTCACTCCCTTGGCTACATCCAAGGCATTACTACCAGGAATCTGATAAATCCCTAAACCGATAGCATCTTTGCCACGAAATCGTAGAAATGTATTGTAATTTTCTGCACCTAGTTCTGCTCTCCCGACATCTTTGAGTTTAACTAATGTGCCATCATCTTCTGTTTTCAGGACAATTTCGGCAAATTCTGTGGTTTCTGTTAATCGGCTGGCAGCACGCACATCAATTTGATACCTTTGTCCTTCTGGAGCCGGTTCTTGCCCAATTCTGCCTGCACCCACCTGAATATTTTGTTCAGATAAAGCATTTGCCACATCTTGAGTTGTTAATCCCCGACTAGCAAGCCGATTCGGATCTAACCACAAACGCATGGCGTAGCGGCGTTCGCCAAAAACTTGGGCGTTACTGACACCTTTAACTCTTTTTAAGGCATCTGCTAAGTAGAGGTCGGCATAGTTGCTTAAAAATGTATTGTCGTATTCGTTATTCTCCACGAATAGACCAATTGCCAACAGAATATTCTGAGACTCTTTTGATACCCGGACTCCTGTGCGTTGTACAGACTCTGGTAATTGCGGTTGGGCAACAGAAACCCGATTTTGCACATCTACAGCTGCAATATCTTTATTCCGTGATGAATCAAAGGTGACTGTAATGGTACTTGTGCCATCATTACTGCTGCTGGAAGTGATATATCTGACTCCTTCAACCCCATTGATTTGTCTTTCTAAGATATTGGTAACGCCGCTTTCTACAACTTCGGCACTGGCTCCGCTGTAATTGGAAGTAACAGTGATTTGGGTAGGACTAATTTCTGGGAACCTGGCGATCGGTAGTGTTGGAATACTGATTAATCCTAGTAAAAGGATAATAATGGCGCAGACCGACGCAAAGATTGGCCGCTTAATAAAAAAGTCAACAAACATAAATTTAGAAAATTGGGCATTGGGTATTTGGCATTGGGCAAGGGGAAGAGGCAGAGGGGTAGGGGGCAAGGGGGAGAATGAAAAATTACTTCTTTCCCCTCTGCTCCCTGCTCCCTGCCCCACTCCCCACTCTCCATTCCCGTCTTGGGCTAAAAATTTCGACTACCTACTGTTTCCGGTGCAGGACTGATGGGGGCGCCATTGGTGAGGTTGAGAATACCAGAAACAACTATTTTGTCACCAGGTTTTAGTCCTTCGATAACTTGATAATTATTGCCCTCAATAGCTCCCAGCTTCACGGGCTTTTGCTGAGCGACCAATTTTGGTGCTCCAGGTTTAGAGTTTTGTGCCGATGCTTGAGTTGGTGCTTGAGTTGCTGTTTGATCTGGTGCTTGAGTGGGTGCTTCAGCCACAAAGACAAATGTCTCCCCACCCAGGCGAGATACTGCTGTCACTGGAATTAAAATTCCTGGGCGTTCGTCCCAAATCACTTTAGTTTGTACTGATTGGCGATTGAGCAGTTGACTTCTAGAATTACCAAAGTTGGCTTTAGCTAAAACTGTTTGCGAATCTAAGCTTGCATCTGGGGAGATGAAACTCACTTTACCTGTGGCTATGGCTTTGCCTTGGGCGTCGAGCATTTGCACAGGTAATCCCAAGCGCAACTTTTTGGCTTCTTCTAAAGGAACGGCAATATTCAGTTCTAATGAGTCATTTCTAGTTAATGTAGTTAGCTGATCTGCTTTTTCTACGTAATCTCCGATTTTTGTGGGAATATCACCAACAATGCCAGTAAAAGGAGCTAGGACTTTTGTATATTGCAGTTGGACTTGGGCAGCTTGGACTTGACCAGCTGCTTGAGTTACTTGCGATCGCGCTTGGGCAATTTCTTCTGGACGCGAACCATTTTCTAGTTGTCTCAAGTTCTGTTGCTGTTGTTCTACGGCAGCGGCTAACTCGTTGATACTAGAGTTTCTACTCTTTTTGAGTTGGCCTAAACGTTTTTGGGCTACCACAAGCGCAGCTTCAGCACTCCGCTGTTCTTTGACATATCCTTCTAGCAAATCTTGAGAAACTGCGCCCTCTTTTCTCAATTGCTCGTATCGTTTGGCTCGTGACTGTGCTAGTTCAACATCAGATTTAGCTGACTCGATTTGAGCCTCAGCCTGAGCAATTTCTTCTGGCTGCGCTCCCGCTTGGGCATCTTTGAGGCGAGCTTGGGCTTGGGCTAACTGCGCTCTAGCTTGGGCAACTTCTTCAGAGCGCGTACCCGCTACAAGTTCAGCAAGACGCGCTTGGGCTTGTTGGAGTGCGCCTCTAGCTTGTAATAACTGAGCTTGGGCATCATCGCTTTGCAAGGTAAAAATAACTTGCCCTTGTTGGACTCGGTTGCCCTCACTGACGAAAACCTGGGTAATTCGTCCTTCAATCTGTGGCTTAATCATTACAGAGCGTGGAGCTTCTAAGGAGCCAAGAAACTGGGAACTTTCTTGTGTAGTTTCTGTCTCTACAGTTGCTAGCTTCACGGGAACCGCCATAGGTTGACCAGCAGCCGCCTGATTAGCAGATGCTCCATTGCTAGCATTGCTAGTTTGCCACCAGCGCCAACCGAAACCAACACCTGTGATTAACAGAATAATTCCCAACACCAGAGGCCAACGCCGATTTTTAGGTGACTTGGGCGATCGCTCTGGCAACGATCCGGACTCTTGACTAGAATCATTAACAGCAGGCTGTTCTATTTCAACAGGAAAGGAAGACTCAGGGAACTCAGAATGCGACATTTTCGTTTTCTCGTCTTGTGGATCTAGACTTGAGCAATCTTACTTACGTCAACGAGGAGGAGGGTATTGGACATGGGGCATTGGGAGTGTGGGAGGGGTGAGAGGTGTGGGAAGAATGGAGGAGGAGAAGTATAAATTATCTTTCCCCCCACACTCCCTAAACTTCCCATCTCCCCTACCCTATATCTCTGCCTCTCAGGCAAAGCAACGTACCTCTAAAACTATGCAAAGATGTTTTCAAATCAGTATCTGAGCGCACTGTACCGTTCTCCTCGCCGTTTTTTATTACACAACCAGCTGTTTGGGCAGCAATTTGTCAGTCTTGTATCACCTCAGATGGGCAACCTGATGCTGGGTTTTTCATAAGTGTTTGCAAGTGCTTGCTTGCATCTCTATGTAAGTATTAGGTTGCATTATAACTACATAGTAAAGAAGATTGGTAATGCTAAAAATGAGTTTACCGTTACTTAAGTACTAGTGAATATTGATCTGAAGGAAGAAAAGAGTAGCGAATCGCTAATTATTTGAGACCTATCTAATCAAGATTGCGAGTTTCATCGATTTATCCTCAGGAAGAACAAAGCACAATCAGTGTTTATTGATCCAGAATCCTCTTTTTAATCGATTTCAACTTCCTACACTTAGGTCACCCGATCGGGTGATTTAATTTTCCCAGATTTGGGGAGTGTGGGGAGTGTGGGGAGATCAATTGATTTTTGATTGGCAACAATCTGAGAAAACAGGCACTCATAGCGATCGAGTGCTTGCTCTAAGGAATAGTTTGCTTCGGCGAACTGTCTGCCTATGTAACCTAGCTTTGCCGCTAGAGTCGGATTGGTATATAAATCCTGTACTGCATCTGCTAAAGCATGGGGTGATTCTGGTTCCACAATTATGCCACCACCACTAAGTGCGATCGCTCTAGCAGCAGTACCACTTGCCGGAACTGAACCCACAATCGGGCGACCACTCGCCAAAAGTAGTGGTATTTTTGAAGGCATATTGAAAGAAATCACATTGTGTTTTTGCACAATCAACCCGATATCTGATGCTGCTAGCATTTCCGGTAGTTTTTCTCGCGACTGCAAGGGTAGCAGCAAAACATTATCTGCTCCATTTAATAGACAATATTCCTGTAACCTTTGCAATGCTTTTGATTCACCAACAATCACAAAGACAATATCCTTGATATGACGCAAGCAAACTGCTGCTTCTATGACTGTCTCTAAACCTTGTGTGAGGGCAATGTTTCCGGAATAAAGTACTACAAATTTCCCATCTAGTTGATGTGTAGATCTCCACGAGTTATCGTGTTTCGGTAAAGGGCGGATGAAATTTATATTCACCCAATTGGGAATACAAACAATTTTATTAATAGGTACTCCCTTATTGACTAAGTTCTCACTAAACCCATCGGCAATCACGCTAATTTTGTGTGCAGTTCGGTATGCAAATTTTTCTAAAGCTGCAAGAGTTCGGATCATCCACTTGTTTTTCAGTAGCCCAACACGCACGGCAGCTTCTGGTAATATATCTTGCACATTCAGAATTAGTGGACAGTTGTATAAGTAACTAAATATTGTTGCTGGTAAGATACCTAGTAGAGGCGGAACTGTTAAGATGATCGCATCTGGACGTTGGCCTTTAAAGGCTTGGGGCAAGCTGGTGAAGACAAAGCTCAACTCCAATAAGAGCCGATCTACAACGTTGGGTTTAGATTTAATTCGCACGTAACTTCGTTGGATTGTGACGCCATTTTTTTGTTCAGTTACGTACCATTTACCCCGATACTCATCGTAAATCTGTCGCTCAGGATAGTTGGGCATTGCAGTGATCACTCGCACTTCATGACCTCGCTTTCCTAGTCCTTCTGCCAATTCAGTCATTAAGGGAGCAATTCCAATCGGCTCTGGATGATAGTTGTAGGAATAGATCAGAATGTGCATGAGCTATTTGTGAAGTTTGTCAAGACAGCCACAGATGAGCAGATTAATTGCTAACTTCAGTAGAGACTGCTACTTTGTATTATTTAATTTAGGTTGTGAACAGATTATGAATTTTTAAATCACAATCGCAATCAACACTATTAATAAATTTTCTATGTGGATTTTAACAGTTATCAGTTTTTTACTTGGAAAAAGTCTCTCCAGCGGACAGTAAAAAGTTAGCAGCGTTCACTGATAAGTATTTACTGTTGACTGAATTTAAGTTGTTCTCCACGTGCGTGATAACTGCTTACTCATTTAAAAGGGAATTTAATGCTTAATTTTACACTTAGGGGATTGTAGCATTATATTTAATCTCGTGCATGAAGCCCACATTCCGGCTTTTAAACTGGCACATGAAATATTTTTAACCAAGTCATCAGTATTGCATTCATTGGCAAGCATCCAATTTTTTCAATATTTTAAAGGCACTAACTTTTCAACACTAGCTTTTTGACTAGTTTCGTGTTTGAAGCTGTTACCAAAGAAACAATGCTGTAGCTTGCAAGATCGCCTTGGTAGTTAAACTTGAAGTCAACAGCTGAGCTAGGCTTCTAGCATCGCTCCAATATTGATATAAGTATTGGAGCGATGCCTGCGCCAGCTAGCTGATAAGGCTCAATGATAGACTCAGTAGTTTACTGAACTATTGGGGCTAGAATAGAAATTCATTAAACTAAATCTGGCAACCTCAAACTAGGATGCCTAACTTTCTAGCAAGAGGCTTGCTTTTTCTTTAGAGTTGAACCTACGCCCAACATCCCAAATGCCAGTAAAGCCAGGATAGAAGCAGGTTCAGGAACTTTGGATACCTGAATAGAACCAGAATTTTGATCTAGTGTTATTGATGTTCCCTGTTGATTGACATCCTGACGTAATTGCAAAGAATTGCCAACTGTTCCAGAAAAGAAGTATTCTCCGATTACACCTGTTCCTCCTCCTATATTCAGGGGACCAAATAATGTCTCACTAGAAGTATCAAAGTTGAAAGCGAAGAAGCTAGATTGCGACACCCCACCACTAACAGTGTTATATGTTCCTAGAACGTTTTGAGATGGGTCTAAGAAAGAGACGTTTAAGGATTGTAAAAAGTTGGTTGCTCCACTACCACTTTCTGTAATAATTGTAGGCGCTGTAGTTTCATCATAGCTAAATGAACCTATTGCTGAATAACCAGCATCACCTAGCCAGTTCAACTTGAAATCAATAGCTTGAGCTGGGTTGTTGGCACTAGCAGCGATCGCAACACTAACAACGGTACTAGTTGCTGCGATCATAGCCATTTTGGCGAAAATATTTTTCATGGTCACAACTCCAAAGTTGATTGATTTATGATGCGGGTATCAATGCATCAAACAACCTCAGCTTACGATAGAAATCTTTACAGGTAAATGATGCATAAAGCCAAACTGGAAAATGTAAAAAATAAATGAAGAAAAACACTAGTTTTTTAAAGTTTTGCCAAAAATACCAAGTCTATTCAAATAATCGTCTAAATATCAGTTGTCAAAGTATTTCTACTTAATCAGGTTAAAGCTACTGTTTAACTCGCTTCATTCCAGAGGGGAGTTTTAAATCGTTTGGGTGTCCAGCATAATAGCTTTTTTGACCCATCGATATATCTATTGAGTTATATAATTTTGGTGGTACAAAAGCCTGTGTAGCAATTAAGTATTAAAAAATACGCAATAAATTTTGCTATACACTTATTTCGATAAATATTGTGTATCTTTTGTGTAGTAAATAAATGATTCAAGCCAAAAACATTGATCGATCGGCACATTTAGCTTTTCTATTAGAAATTGGTACAGAAGAACTACCTGCAAGTTTTCTCAGTGATGCCTTAGTGCAGTGGCAAGAGCGCATTCCCCGAAGTTTGGAAGCAAACAGCCTCAAGGGCGAAAGCGTCGAGGTGTACGGGACTCCCCGGCGTTTGGCGGTATTGATTAAAGGTCTACCATCCCAGCAACCAGACCGGGAAGAAGAAATTAAAGGGCCTCCTGCTGCCGCTGCCTTTAAAGATGGTCAGCCGACCCCAGCAGCAATAGGCTTTGCCAGAAGGCAGGGCGTGGAAGTAGATGCGCTGTCTGTTCGCCCGACTGATAAAGGGGATTTTGTGTTTGTGCAAAGAAGAATTTCTGGTCGTCCTGTGGCGGAAATTTTGACAGAACTTGTTCCCCAGTGGATTTGGGGCTTGGAAGGTAAGCGGTTGATGCGATGGGGTGATGGAGATGCGAGATTTTCTCGACCAATTCGTTGGCTTGTGGCTTTGTTAGATGATACGGTGCTGCCTTTAGAGTTGGTGAATGGTTCTAAAACGATTCAAAGCGATCGCATTTCCCAAGGTCATCGCGTCTTACATCCTCAACCTGTGACAATTACCCAGGCTATAGATTATGTTACCACCCTCAAAGAAGCCTACGTTACCGTTGACCCAGAAGAACGGGCAAATTTGATCGCAGAGCAAGTAAATACAGTTGCCGAAAAGTTAGGTGGAAATACAGTAATTTACCCCGATTTGTTAGAAGAAGTAACCAACCTAGTAGAATATCCCTCCGCAGTCGTCGGTAAATTTGAACCAGAATTTTTGGAATTGCCGACTGAGGTAGTTACAGAAGTTATGGTCACTCATCAACGTTATTTTCCTGTATTTAAATCAGGCAGTCTAGAACAAGAATTATTGCCCAATTTCATCACTATTTCTAACGCCGATCCCCAAAAATCAAATATTGTTGCTGTGGGAAATGAGCGGGTAATTCGTGCCAGATTAGCTGATGGGAGATTTTTCTACGAAGCCGATTTAACTAATCCTTTGGAAAGCTTTCTACCAAAGTTAGAAACAGTCACTTTCCAAGAAGAATTAGGTTCGTTGCGTCTCAAGGTAGATAGAGTAGTTAAGATTGCCGAGCAAATAGCTAACCAATTAGAATTAGCAGCAAATCAAACCCAAAAAATCCAGCGTGCTGCTTTATTATGTAAAGCAGATTTGGTTAGCCAAATGGTGTATGAATTCCCCGAATTACAAGGTATTATGGGAGAAAAATATGCCTTAGCTAGCGGTGAAGATAGCGAAGTAGCAAAGGCAATTTTTCAACATTACTTGCCAACAGGCGCAGGTGACAATTTACCAGAAACACTCACAGGTCAAGTTGTTGGTTTAGCAGATCGATTAGATACTTTAGTGAGTATCTTTGGTTTAGGTTTAATTCCTTCTGGTTCTTCCGATCCTTTTGCTTTGCGTCGTGCTGCTAATGCAGTAGTGAAAATTACTTGGTTTGCTAATTTAGCAATAAGATTAGATGATTTACTGTTGCAAATAGCAACAGATTTTGCAGCAAAATATCACAAAGAACTGGCATCATTAACCACAGCATTACAAGAATTTTTCTTACAACGTATTCGGACTTTATTGCAAGAAGAAAAACAGATTGATTACGACTTGGTAAATGCAGTGTTGGGAGAAAACGATCGAGAATATACAGAACGGGCATTAAAAGATTTGTTAGATGTACGCGATCGCGCCTTATATCTGCAACAAATTCGTAACGACGGCATCTTAGATACCATTTATGAAACCGTTAACCGTTCCACACGCTTAGCTGCCCAAGGTGATCTAGATACAAAACAGCTAGAACCCACAGCCGTAATCCGTGAAGAACTATTCCAAAAGCCTTCCGAAGTGGCTTTGTATAATGCCTTAATTGATTTAGTGCCAGAAACTCGAGCAGCACAAGAAACCAGAAACTATCAACTGTTAGTAGCAGCCCTCACAAAAATTGCTCCTACAGTTAGTAACTTCTTTGACGGGCCGGATAGCGTTTTAGTAATGGACTCCGATCCAGAAATTAAGCGTAATCGATTACATCTGCTGGGATTAGTTCGCAACCATGCCCGTGTTTTAGCTGATTTCGGAGCAATTGTCAAAAATCTGTAGCGTAGGTCAACAAAAAGTTGTGTAATTTTTGCCAATAAACGTTAGTATAAGGAGTGCTTAACCAGGGATCTCTGCTGCAATCTATGTCCAGAGCTACTGTAATTGGATTTGGAAAGTCCGGTGTTGCTGCGGCGAGATTGTTGAAACGGGAAGGTTGGGAGGTGGAGCTAAGCGATTCCGCTAGCGCCAAGAGCTTAGCTGAACGCAACACCTCCGAAACCCTCCTTCAACAACAACAAGAACTCGCTGCCGAACAAATAACCGTTAAACTAGGTCAATCCCCGGACTTGAATGGTGCTAATTTACCGCAATTAATAGTCGTTAGTCCTGGCGTGCCTTGGGATATTCCTGTATTAAATAGGGCACGCGAACTAGGGATTGAAACCATCGGCGAAATGGAACTCGCTTGGCGACATTTGCAATCTTTACCTTGGGTAGGAATTACTGGCACTAACGGCAAAACCACCACTACATCTTTAATTGCCGCCATTTTTCAAGCAGCAGGCTTAAACGCACCCGCTTGCGGTAATATTGGCTACGCTGCTTGTGAAGTCGCGTTGTCTTGGAAGGGACACAAAGATATGAAAGAAGAGGACACGGAGACACAAAGACACGGAGACACGGAGAATTCTTTCCCCGCGTCATCGCGTCTCCCAGTCTCTGCGTCTTCTTCACTCGATTGGGTGATTGCCGAAATTAGCAGCTATCAAATAGAATCTTCAACGTCTCTTGCACCTCGCATCGGTGTTTGGACGACTTTCACACCGGATCATTTGGCGCGGCATA
This sequence comes from Nostoc sp. CCY 9925, assembly GCF_963920935.1. Lineage (NCBI taxonomy): Bacteria > Bacillati > Cyanobacteriota > Cyanophyceae > Nostocales > Nostocaceae > Nostoc > Nostoc sp. CCY 9925. The sequence goes on from NZ_CAWUDO010000063.1 coordinate 13,577, forward strand.
AAACTTTAGAGAATTATTACAACATCAAAGCCAAGTTATTGAGTCAGTCTGAATTACAAATATTTAATGGCGATGATGCCTACTTGAGTAAGCTAGGTTTGAGTGCTTGGCCGAATGCTTATTGGACGAGTGTCAAAGGAAAAGATTTCCTGATTAGCGAAAAAGGCTTTTACATTGAAAATGGCTGGGTTGTGGAAAAGTTAACTGCTAACTCTGCACCAGAACGGATTGTGAAAGTCTCAGCTTTGCGAATGGTGGGAGAACATAACCAGCAAAATCTCTTGATGGCGGTAGCGGCGGCTCGGTTGGCGGGAATTAATGCCGATGCGATCGCTCGTGCAATTAGTGAATTTCCTGGGGTTGCCCATCGTTTAGAACATATCTGCACTTGGGAAGGTATTGATTTTATTAACGATAGCAAAGCCACTAACTACGATGCTGCCGAAGTTGGCTTGGCATCGGTGAACAGCCCAGCAATTTTAATTGCTGGTGGAGAAGCGAAAGCAGGTGATGATACTGCTTGGCTAGCACAAATTCAAAATAAAGCTGCTGCTGTGTTATTAATTGGCTCTGCTGCACCCACATTTGCCCAACGGTTGCAAGAAGTAGGGTATTATACTTACGAAATTGTGGAAACTATGGAAAGGGCAATCCCCAAGTCAGCAGAATTAGCTAAGCAGCATCAAGCACCTGTAGTGTTGCTATCTCCTGCTTGCGCGAGTTTCGACCAGTACCCGAATTTTGAAGTGCGGGGCGACCATTTTCGCGAGTTGTGCCTTGCTTGGGTGGAAAACTCCAAGCCCAGCAAACTAGAACTTCTAGACCTAGAAAATTCTAGTAAACAGTCCATAGTTCAAAGTCGTTAGGCTCATCCCATCTCTAAAAGAGGATGGGATTTAACGTTGACTGTTAACTGTCATCAGTCAACAGTCAAGGAAAAAGGTGTTAATTTCTAAACGATTTTTCTAAAAAATGTATTTAAAAATACTGTTTTTATGACAGTAATGGGATGTAAAGGTATCGATCGCAAAAGTTTTCAGTCTACTGAATTTAAATAATCTTTGCAACACATCGATAGCTAAACTGAGGTATCTTCTTTGTTCCAGACATACTTTTGGCAAGTTTCACAGGCTGCGATCGCAATCTCACGCTGTTCCTCATTCTCAATTGATTCAGGATTTATGAAAATAGGGTGGTAGCGGAGGCGATCGCAGCAAACTTTCAACCACGACCTCCAGCTACCTCGCCACAGTCGTATTGTCTTATCGCTGCCAGCACTAACAATCATTTCACCATTAGGACTGAAGACAACTGATAAGACATCACCCTTATGCCCTCGTAAGGGTTCACCAATAGGATTTCCCTGCAAGTCCCACAAACGGACAGTACTATCTCCACCGCCACTAACAATTGTTTGTCCATCTGGACTAAACGAAATAGATTCTACACGCTGTCCAAAAGTCCCTGAAAAGGCATCAGGAGGATCATGGTCATGTCCTCGGAATGTTTTCACAATTGAATCGTTCTGCAAACTCCATATGCTGATTGTGCAGTCTGAATTACCATTAATCATCATTTGTTGATGTGGATCAAATCCCACAGAATAGCCGCTAAGGGTATGAAATTTTTTAATGAGGTTACCCTGCAAATCCCAAAAACAGATAACAGAACCTAAACCTAAGCTACTACGACTCATAATCATCTGATTATCAGGACTAAATGCTACATATGTGACATCACCGCCATGCCCTCGCAATGGTTCGCCAATAGGATTACCTTGCAAGTCCCACAGGCGAATAGTGGAATCTGCACTACCACTCACAATCATCTGATTATCAGGACTAAATGCTACATATGTGACAGATTTCTCATGCCCTTGCAAGGGTTCGCCAATAGGATTACCCTGCAAGTCCCACAAGCGAATAGTGGAATCTGCACTACCACTCACAATCATCTGGCCATCAGAATGGCTAAACGCAACTGAGTGAACTCTGCCCTTATGCCCTCGAAAGGGTGATCCCATAGGCTTACCTTGTAGGTTCCAAAGACGAATAGTGCAATCCCAACTTCCGCTTATGATGATTTGACTATTCGGGCTAAAAGCTACGGAGCAAATACGATCTTCATGTCCCTCGAAAGGATATCCCATAGAAATGCTTTGTAGATCCCATAAACGGATGCTTACGTCTGAAGGGGTAAAAATATCTCGATTAGAGCTACTGTTGACAAGAGTTTGACCATCAGGGCTAAATGCAACTGAGGTAACGTGGTTAACTTCTTCTATGTTCACCTCCTCTGTTAATGGCTTTCCAATAAGATTGCCTTCTAATCCCCACAAACGAATTGTATAATCGTTATTACTGCCGCTTACAATTATCTGACTGTCAGGACTGAATGCCACACTATTAACCGACCCATATCCTCCTCGAAAGAGTTGCCCAATCAAATGACCCTGTAAATCCCACAAACGTACTGTTGTATCTCTACCACCACTAGCAATAAGTTTCCCATCCGGGCTAAATGCCACAGATATAACCCCTCCCTGATGCCCTTCAAACGGTCGCCCAATTAAGCTACCTCGCAAGTCCCACAGGCGGATAGTGGAATCTTCACCGCCACTCACGATCATCTGACCATCCGGGCTAAATACCACAGATGTAACCTCCTTCTGATGCCCTTCAAACGGTCGCCCAATTAAGCTACCTTGCAAGTCCCACAGGCGGATAGTGGAATCATTACCGCCACTCACGATCATCTGACCATCCGGGCTAAATGCCACAGATGTAACCTCCCTCTGATGCCCTCGAAAGATTTGCCCGATAGGATTACCTCGCAAATTCCACAAACGGATTGTGCTATCCCGACTGCTACTTACGAGCATCTGATTATTGGGACTGAATGCAATACAACTGATTAGATCTTCATGCCCTTCAAAGGTCTTTTCAAGCGCATTACCCTGCAAATTCCAGAAGTAGATCGTATTGTCACCACTTGCAATCATTCCACCATCAGGACTAAGTGCAACAGACAGGAAGCGACTGATAGGAGGTATAGAACGATCAGGCGAGGGAGTTATTCGGAGAGAAATCCGAGCAAAATCCATTGCTTTTCGCAAACTCGTCTGCACTGGAGTAATTATTTGTTCTTGTAATCCATCCAAATTTTGCCCGATTGATGCAACTGCTAGAGTTAAAGCATTTAATGGCTGAGTTGTAATCAGATTGTCAACTTCAGTTGCTTGTTCCTGTAATTTGATTTTCAGCCGTGATTTTCTAGTATCCTCTTGTTGAGCATCTCTGTAAAAGATACTGTTTTGAATTAATTCTTTCTCTCGCAAGTTTAACCAATTATCAGACAACTTTAAAATCTTCTCTAATTGATTAAGCCGATCGCCATCCGGCATCAATAAACCATCAGGACGATTGTTTCTATCCCAATCGTTTGCCTGTGCAGTTAATCGCTGCTGTAGCTCTAGAGTTTCTTTTGCGTTTTCTTCATTGATCCAATCCTGCAATGTACCCCAACCGCGCACCAGAAAATCGTGAGCAGCTTCTACGTAGGGTTCTCCGGTTTCCAATTGTCCTTTAACAAAGAGGCGCGCTTCCAGCAAGCGCTCAACTACTTGCTGAACGCGATCGCTCTCATCTTTAGTGGGATACTCCAACTCAGATTCAGGTACTCGTCGCCGTGCAGTTTCTCCACCCTCCAAAGTCAGCATTCGCAGCATGACTCGGCGCATAGTAATTTGGGCAGCTGCACCCAATTCATCACCAATCTTTTGATATTCCTCATTCGCTTTGCGAGTCAGAGAGCCAGCTACGCCACCTTCCTTGTCAAAGTCAGCATCAATCGTTAAGGCGCGATCGCTACTTTCGCCATCTTTCCACTTGTTGGCAAGTTTAATATAGAACTCGCTAAGAGTGAAGGAGAGCAGGGGTAATGCTCCAGGCATCTGACCTACTTCGTCAATTAGGCGATCGACCAGGTTGGCTGGTTCAAAGTAGAGTGCCATTTCGGATGCAGGCCCAGCGATCGCTTGTCGTAATTCGTCTGAGCGCATGGCACGGACTGGAAATCTAGCTTTTGTCCAGTAAGACTTGAGGGCTTCGGAGTTCAAGAAACGGGGTTCAAAGTCGGAGCGTAAGGTGATGATAATGCGGAGTTGGGGAAGGTTTGCTGCTAATGTTGTCTCTAGCAGTTGCAAGAACTCTTGCCATTCTTCGGCAGCATCGTTCGGCTGATTGGGTTGAGCTTTGCGACCAAGGGTGATTAACTCCTCAAACTGGTCAATTACCAGCAATAATTTGACACCAGGATGCTTCTGACTCCAGGCTTTGACAATTTCAATGAAAGAATTAGAAGCAGATTGCAATTGTTGAGTCAGAGGATTGAGACAAGTTAGGAAGACATGTTTGAGTTGGTGCTGCTGTTGGGATTCTGGCTCTGTTTCAGTTGCACAAAGGGCATAAAGTGTCTCAAAATGCTCTACAATCAGCAGCTGCTTGGCAGTATGGCTGTCTTGGTTCCAGGTTGTGGTAATTTTGGTAAATTTCTCTGCTTCTAGCTTTAAGCCTTGCGTAGTACGGCTAGTTTCTCCATATTTACTGGAAGCCTCAGCAATTTTAGGCTGTAATTGCTTAATCTCCTGGTTCAGCCTTTCACTGAGAAAGCTGAGCGAGTCGAGTTGGACTGTGGTGGGCAGATCGGCGATCGCCCAAATGGTTCTGGCTAAAGCAGCGAACGGTGATTCACCAGGACGTATAGGGTTGAGGATGTGCCATTGATGGATAAAGTTGATTGGCAGTAATTGAGGCAGAAACAATAACTTAGGAAAAACATCAAGGATAGCCGATGTCAAAATGCAAATCTTGACAAGGTTGACCGCAAACATCTCTGGCTTGGACAATTCTCTCAGGTACGGAATCAGCCCCGCTTTGACTAAGCTGGATTTCCCAGAACCGGAGACTCCCAAAACAACGGTCAGTGAATGGTCTGGTGCAGCAATCCGCGTATACAAATTTTCGATGAGTTCTTGCCTGCCAAAGAAAAAGCGTGCGTGTTCCTCTTCAAACGGCTTTAGTCCCTGATAGGGATTGTTGGTTTCATCTATGGGGTCTGCCTCGCTCAGGCTTTCTCGGTCAAAATTTGGATCGTGGAAAATGTACTCGCCGCGATCGTGCTTTTTCAAGGGATAGAGTCCGGGGGTTTGACGATCGCCAGAACGGGTTTCTACATTGTCACGCAGATATAGATAGAGTTCGGGGGTAGTAATTACTCCATCTTTGGTTAAGTCTGCTTTTTTGTAGCGCCTGCCTTTTTCATCTGGTTCGCCATCTTGTAATGCTTCAAACAAAGCTTCAGCAAAAGGCGAGTGTTGTTTACCTTGCGACTTTTCGCTAATGCCTCGCTTGTCGCTCAAAAAGTCGAGAGCTTCCTGGTTGTGGGCAGCAGAGGTGATGACTTGCCATGCGGGATAACGAATAAAGCGATCGTAGTGTTCTCGGTGGATGGTTTCAGGAATGGGGATGAGTTTACGGGTGCTTGCCCAGCGGAAGGTGCCAGCAAAGCAGCAATCAAGGATAACGATCAGGTGATGGCAGGGTAGGGCAATGAGGGCATCATGGAGTACCTGCATAGACAGGAAATTGTGAGATTCTCCAGGTTTTGGATTAGGATTAGCATCTTGAGGCAGTAGAAACCCTCTCGGTCCGTCGTCGCTTTCGAGGGGCATTCCGTGTCCGGCGAAGTAGAAGAGCAGGCGATTGTTTTCGGCTGGTGGCTGGAGTTGTTCGGGCAACCATTTGGTCAACAAGTTTTCAAGCTCTTTCAATGTCGGCTTTCGCTCAGTGTTATCTCCATCGGTAATTAGCTCAACCTGATACTGGTACTTATCTTTCAATAGTTCCGCGAGTGTCTCAGCATCCGGTTTTGCTGTGTTCAGTTTGGCAATGCCGTTTTGATATTGGTTGATACCGATGGCGATCGCCAAGTTGTGTGTAAATTTCTTCATTTATGAAACAGCCTTGCTTGTTAACACGGTTATCTAACCAAAATTCCAGTGGAATCAAGGCGATCGCCGCTCCTTTTTAACTTAGAATCACCTCAACTGCCTATACTTGATTCATTGCCTACTTCCTGACTGCTTATGTCTGAGAAGCTTTGATATATTTACATAAACTGCGTTTTTCTTCACTGATATTGACTGTGGGATTGCTCAGATATCATCCATCCATTCGCAAAAGTTTTCGGTCTACTGACTTTTAGCAACAATCCGATCCATATACCAGTTAATTCCAGGAGCTAACAAGCTGTGAAGCTTGCTAAGCAATGTCATTTCTAGCCCCGGAGTAATTACAAATGATTTTTTCTTAATCCCTTGTACAATTTCAAAAGCCACTTTCTCGGCGCTCCAAATCTTGGCAGTGCCAGTAATCATCTGCGTTTCAATAGGCTTGGTCTTGTTTTCCTCCTCAAGTTGCGGGGTATCAGTATCGGGAGGATAAACAATCGAGACGTTCACTCCCATCAACTTTAATTCGCCGCGCAGGGACTCCGCTAAACCCCGTAGGGCAAACTTGGTAGGACTATAGGTCGTGTAGCCATAGATACCAATCAAACCCGCACCAGAAGAGATTAGTACGATGTCACCCTGTCGTTGTTGTTGCATAGGTGGTAGTGCTGCCCTAATGCAGTAAAGTGAGCCAAAGTAATTGACTGCCATTGTGCGTTCAAAAACCTCTGTTGAGAGTTCTTGAAAATAACCTGGTTGGGCAATACCAGCAGAAGTAATTAACAAATTAACAAAGCCGATTTGGTCAATAGCTGTCTTCATAGCTTGCTGGGCTTGAACTCGATCCGCTACATCTGCGGAAATGGCAATAACGCGCTGATTTGGATGCGCCCTTAGTGCCTCTATCTCTGCTTTTGCAGCCTCCAACTTCGTTTGGTTGCGAGCAACAATTGAAATATGTGCGCCCTCGCTAGCTAATAGTTGCGCTGTTGCTTTACCGATTCCACTGGAACCGCCAGTAATAATAGCGTGTTTTTGGTCAAAATTTGTACTCATAATTTTGAGGATAACCTTGAAAGGGTTACTCCTCAACAGCTATTTTTACTGTTATTTTTGTCCCTATTCGTGAAAATTTTGCAGCTTGTTTGGATTTACCCAACGATTCACAGATTCGTTTTTATTTTTGTATACCTTAATTTGCACTTCCTTGGAACCTAACTTGACTACTTCTGCGGGAATTCTCTGGATATCAGCAGAATCACCACGAGCTTTATAAAGCCAAATCACTTTTTGACCTACTTCAAAGTAGTCAGGATTACTATTTAACGAAGGCGCTGTTTTTGCCCAAGTGGGAGAAGCAACTACTAAGTTGCTCAAAAGTACTAATAACACTACAGTAATTTGGAAAAATTTGATGCCCATTACGGTTAGTAAATTTCTAGACACAGTTGGAATGCTAATTGCTATAACTGTTTGAGATAGTTTATTTATTACCTTTCTCAAAGCTGATTTTGAAATTGCACCTAGTTGATAAATCTTACTTCGGGAATTTAGCATTTATTTACTCTGGTAATACTGACCAAATATTGATTTTAGTTCTATTTTTAGCAGTTATTGTTATTTTGTAAAACTCGTTTTTTTGTTAATTAAGTGAATAATGATTCAGTAATTGGTTGTAAGATTTTAAATCTCTAGAGGAATCCGGTTTGATTTATGAAAAAATCCGTACACTTATAATACCCTTCTTAACTATTGCCTATTGCCTGTTCCCTGCCTCTACGAGTAATTTCAAAAATCAAATACTAGTCCTATAGTAATTACACAATAAACAAAATTTTCAATAAAATCAAATATTATTGCTTGTTAAAAGCATAAATTAAATTGATGGTAATTTATCTGAATAAATTGCTCAATACAGTTGGTGAGTGACAAGAGATTTTCCGGAGAGTGAATTAGACAAATTAAATCAGGACTTACGCAAAATCATGAAAAAACGTAGATGCAAAGCGGCTTGCCGTAGGCTACCGCAAAGGAAGGATTCGCGCAGCGTCTCGTTAGAGAAGGACACGTTCGCGCAGCGTCTCGCAGAGAAGAAATAAGAGTTTCAGAGAGCTTTTGCGTAAGTCTTATAAATATCAAAACCAGAAATAAAGCTTGTTTTACTTGCCAAGTATGGCTCGGAGAATTTGCCAAATATGGCTGATATGGCTGTTGATGAGTTCTATCATCGAATTTTTGGTGAGCGATCGCACTAAATCAGCTCGTCTATTCTAGCTAATGAAAAAAGCTCCTGAAATTACAATCTCTATCTCAAGAATAATTGACGCCAAACAACACTCTATCCTAAAACATTAGATATATAGAGCATTATAAACTTTAATTTATATGCCTCACAGTAGAGGCCTATTTGTGGCAAAACAACCCAATATTGGCAAGCTAGTTCGTGCCCTGCGGCAAGAATTAAATCTGTCTCAAGAAAAATTTGCTGCCGAGTTTGGTGTCACTTTTGCAACAATAAACCGTTGGGAAAATAAACGTGCAACACCTTCTCCTTTGGCAATGCAGCGTATTAGTACCTTACTCAATGAGTTGGGCGATCGAGGTAAAATTCTCCAAGCCTCATACTTTGGAGAAGAAGAGTAGGCTTGTTTTATGGTGCTGAGTTCGGAATCATAATACCCACTCAACACTTTTTTGGTTATACCAGAAGAGGATTTTGTCCAGTAGATGACCACAAATGTAGCTTTGTACCCGACCCATGACTAATCGAGATGAACCAATGAAAAACGAGTCAACGTCAGCAAGCAACGCCGACGGTAATTTTCTTCTCGGTGGAGGTGAAATGGGTGCGCGGATGCGAGAACTGGACTGGTCGAAAACCTCCCTTGGTCCAACACAGCATTGGCCGCAGAGTTTGAAAACTGCGGTGCGGATTATGCTGACTTCTCGTCAACCGATGTTTGTCTGGTGGGGCGACGAACTGATTAATCTTTACAACGATCCTTACAAAGCTATTATTGGCGGTAAACATCCAGAAGCACTCGGCCAGCCAGCTTCCCATGTGTGGCGGGAGATTTGGGATCAGGTTGGGCCGCGAGCGGAATCAGCGATGCTCAAGAACGAAGGCACTTACGACGAAGCGCTACTGCTGATTATGGAGCGTAACGGCTACCCAGAGGAGACTTATTATACTTTTTCCTATAGCCCGGTTCCCAATGATGAGGGCAAGACAGGTGGGATCATCTGTGCCAACACAGACGACACACAACGCATCATTGGTGAGCGTCAGTTAAAACTATTACGGGAGTTAGCAACCAGGACAGCAGATGCACGGACATTCGATGAAGCCTGTACACTGAGTGCGAGTTGTCTGGAAACCAACCCTTATGACTTACCCTTTGCAATGATTTATTTGGTCGATCCAGACCAACAACAAGTTTTTCTCGCCAGAACATGCCGCATTCACCCAAACCATATAGCAGTTCCAGAAACAGTTGCTCTTGATTCTGATGCAGTTTGGCCTTTTGCGGAAGTCATGACAACGCATCAAACAAAACTCGTTGACATTTTAGAAGCCGATTTTGGCAGCTTGCCTTGTGGTGTATGGCAGCGATCGCCACATCAAGCAGTGGCTGTACCCATTGCCCCATCCGGTCAAACGGGCAAAGCTGGCATCTTAGTTGCTGGCTTGAACCCCTTCAGACTCTTCGACGAGAGTTATAGAGGATTCATCGAACTAATTGCGGCTCAAATTGCAGCTAGCATTGCCAACGCCCAAGCTTACGAACAAGAGCGCAAACGCGCCGAAGCTTTAGCAGAAATCGATCGCGCCAAAACTGTCTTCTTTAGCAACGTCAGCCACGAGTTTCGCACCCCATTAACTCTAATGTTGGGGCCACTAGAAGAAATCTTAACCAATAGTGGCGGCCTGTTACCAGCCAACGAACAAGAGCAGTTAAAAATGGTGCAACGTAACGGACTGCGCTTATTGAAACTAGTCAATAGCCTGCTAGATTTCTCGCGTATAGAAGCCGGACGGGTTCAAGCCTCATACGAACCCACGGACCTTGCCATGTTCACCGCCGAACTAGCTAGTGTTTTTCGTTCAGCAATTGAACGGGCAGGAATGCAGTTATTAGTTAATTGTCCTCCCCTACCCGCACCAGTGTATGTAGATCGCCAAATGTGGGAAAAAATTGTTTTTAACCTGCTGTCTAACGCATTCAAATTCACTTTGGCAGGAAAAATTGTGGTGAATTTGCAGTGGCTGGAGAAAGAGGACAAGGGGACGGGGGGATACGGGGAAAGAGGACAAGGGGACAAGGGGACGGGGGGACACGGGGAAAGAGGACAAGAGGACAAGGGGACGGGGGGATATGGGGACGTAGGGAATTTATCACAAAGACTCACCGCATCTCCCCCTCTCCGTGTCCCTGCGTCCTCCCCCGCGTCTGCATTCGTAGAATTCTCGGTGCAAGACACAGGAATTGGTATCCCAGCAGCAGAAATCCCCCACCTGTTTGAACGATTTCACCGCGTCAAAGGATCGCAAGGACGAACTTTTGAAGGGTCAGGAATTGGTTTGTCGCTGGTGCAAGAATTGGTGAAAATGCATGGTGGAACAGTCCAAGTAAGTACTGTTCTGGGAGCAGGCAGTTGCTTTACTGTTTCTATTCCTACAGGCTATGCTCATTTGCCTCCAGACAGAATTAGCGCCACTCGAACCTTAACTTCAACAGCCTTAGGTGCAGCACCATATTTAGAAGAAGCTCTGCGTTGGCTACCCGAAGACGATGAGGAGCAGGGGAGCAGGGGAGCAGAGGAGCAGGGGAACAGATGGGAAGTCTCACAGCAAGTTCTCTCCTCTGCCCGTCTGCCCCTTTGCACCTCCGCTCCTCTGCCCAGTTCCGCCCGCATTCTCCTAGCTGATGACAATACTGATATGCGGGATTATGTCAAGCGGTTGTTAAGCCAGCACTATGAAGTGGAAGCAGTGGCGGATGGTTTAGCTGCTTTGGATTCTGTTCGTGAACGTCTGCCAGACTTGGTGCTGACGGATGTGATGATGCCTTCCTTAGATGGCTTTGGATTGTTGCAAGCATTACGAAGCGATCCACAGACGAAAAAAGTGCCGATCATTCTGCTGTCGGCACGGGCAGGAGAAGAGGCACAGGTGGAAGGGTTAGAAGCTGGAGCCGATGATTACCTGATTAAACCGTTCTCTGCCCGTGAATTGTTAGCACGGGTAGAAGCAGCCTTAAAAATGGCTCATCTGAGACAGGAGGCAATGCAACGGGAACAAGAGCTACGGTTTGAGGCGGAGGTAGCAAAAGCACACTTGGAGACGGTGTTAGCTGGTATCCAAGACCAGTTCTTTGTATTGGATAGCGAGTGGCGCTACAGTTTTGTCAATGAGCGGGTAGCTGAATTTGTGGGCTTTTCCAAGGAAGAGTTGCTCGGTAGGAGCATTTGGGAAATATTTCCAGATGTAGTGGGAAGTGAGTTTTATACCCAGATTCATCGGGCGATCGCGGAACAGACCGTGGTTCGCTTTGAATACTTTTATCCTAGATGGAATCGCTGGTTTGAGAATCGCGTCTATCCCTTCTCAGAAGGGGTATCAGTTTTTGTAACAGATGTAAGTGATGTCTACGAGGAACTACGCTTACGCAAACAAGCAGAAGAAGCACTTCGGGAAAGTGAGCAACGCTTTCGGCTAATGGCAGATTCAGCACCGACATTAATTTGGATGTCTGGCGTCAATAGATTGTGTAATTATTTTAACAAGACTTGGTTGGATTTTACTGGACGAAGCATAGAGCAAGAGATGGGCAATGGTTGGACTCAAGGAATACATACCGACGATCTCCAATCTTGCTTAGATACTTATGTGAATGCCTTTGATGCTCGTCAAGGGTTTCAAGTGGAATATCGGCTCAAACGCTTTGATGGCAAATACCGCTGGATTTTTGATGTCGGTGTACCGAGGTTTACTGCCGAAGGCGACTTTTTGGGCTACATCGGCTCGTGTATTGATATTACCGAACGCAAGGAAGCAGAAGAAGGACGCGATCGCCTGCTGCAACTTGAGCAAGCTGCCAGAACCGAAGCTGAAAGAGCTAACCGCATCAAAGATGAGTTTCTAGCAGTGCTTTCCCATGAATTGCGATCGCCCCTGAATCCGATTCTCGGTTGGGCAAGTTTGTTACAGACTCGTGAGTTTGACCAAGCCGCAGTCAAAAAAGCGATCGCCACCATTGAGCGTAATGCTAAATTACAAGCTCAGCTGATTGAAGATTTGCTCGATGTTTCTCGCATCTTACAAGGCAAGCTCAACCTCAACATGTTTCCTGTAAATCTCACGTTTGTGATTGATGCAGCATTGGAGACAGTGCGTTTAGCAGCAGAAGCTAAAGATATTCAAATTCATAAAACCCTCGATACTTCTGTAGAGCAAGTTTTGGGTGATTCCGGTCGTTTACAACAAGTAATCTGGAATTTGTTATCAAATGCTGTTAAATTCACTCCCCAAGGAGGAAAAATAGATATTCAACTCCAGCGGATTGACACTCAAGCTGAGATTATTGTCAGCGACACAGGCAAGGGGATCAGCCGCGAATTCCTTCCTCATGTGTTTGAATATTTTCGTCAAGCTGACAGCACGACAACCCGAAAGTTTGGTGGCTTGGGGTTAGGGTTAGCAATTGTCCGTCATTTGATAGAACTACACGGGGGAAGGATTTGGGCAGAAAGTTTAGGTGAAGGGCAAGGAGCTACTTTTACAGTCAGGCTACCGCTAATTAAAAAAGATTTAAGTGGAAAAAAAGACAACAACATTACTGCCTCCGATGCTTCCCCTACAACTGAAATTCTTACAGGCCTCCAAATTTTAGTTGTGGATGATGACGTAGATACCCGTGAATTCCACAGATTCGTGCTAGAACAGGCTGGAGCAAAAGTAACTGCTGCCGCATCCGCTTTGGAAGCACTACAAGTCTTGGCACAGTCAAAACTGGATATTCTGGTGAGTGATATCGGAATGCCAGAAACAGACGGCCACATGCTGATGCGCCAAGTTAAAGCATTGCAGGCAGACCAAGGCAAACAGATTCTGGCGATCGCTTTAACTGCTTATGCAGGAGAAATCAACCAGCAACAAGCACTTGAATCAGGGTTTCAAAAGCATATATCCAAACCCATTGAACCAGAGCAGCTAGTCAAGGCAATTGCTACTTTGATTGGTAGAAGTGGGGTATAGGGCATTGGGCATTGGGCATTGGGCATTGGTTATTTCTCCTCCTGCCCCCCTACTTCCCCTGCCTCCCCTGCCTCCCCATGCCCCCTGCCCCGCACCCCCTCATCCCTTAGTGTGCTTGTCGATGATGTTGGCTAAGTCTGGTACCGCCTCCTGAACGTGTTTTTTGGCTGAACCGCGGAGTTTTTCATAAGTTCCTCGCACGATTTGGCGTTTCACAGTTTTGAGCCTCGCGTCAGTTACGCTTAAAAGCGCATCTGCTGTGTCTGATGAATTCGCAATCACGTGCCCCACTGGGTCGCCCTTCTGGACTCCTTCATTCCAAATGGGATCGAGCGCCGTCAAGCACTGGGGCAAAAGTTGTTCAACAGCATAAGGAATGTATCCAGGCTTGATTCCCTTTAAGGCCCCGAAGGCAGCTTTCAAAGCCATGCCACTGATACCTGACTTGGAAGCAACCTGTGTTTCGAGCAGGTTGCAGCAGTCTTCTACGACCATAGCTTTTTTGTTTGGGTTCAAAAGTCCGTCGTTAAGTCCCATTTCACTCCTCCTGAGAATTTCAGTACTCAATTTTCATTCGACTAATTTTTTAGCAAGCAGGAAATTACAAAATATGGTACTAGGGATGCCATTATCAGTCCTAAAGATAACCTTGCTATGGTGTTCAATGGTAGTGTGAAAGTTAGATATAACCTGATTACGTGATGTTAGTATTACTTAAATAGCAAAATTCTAAGTAAATACAATTAATTTTTCTCATTAACTTGATAAACTTTATACTTTTTTCCAGATTTGAGGTAAAACACCAACAGATGCTTAACCAGCTGTTGAGAATTCTAGCAAGTACTGGTGCGATCGCAAATACTAATTTGCCGAATAATTGTCATACATAGCTAAATGACTATTAAGCAATATTTCTTCAACACAATCATTAGTTTGTGTACAGCACTTTAAAAAAAATCACTCTGATAGCAAGTTTGTGCCAATAGCATGTACAATTTTTACTTAAAATTTAAATGATGCTACACAATGTGTGAGCAGCAAGTTTAACTTTACGAGTCGTGATGCGTAAAGCCCCTGTACTTTACCCGGATTTCTCACCACATCTCTCAAAACCTTAACTATTAAACGCACGACCTTGGGTGAATTGTTCATGGTTGTGGTTGTTGATGGTCGGTCTGAGACTGCTATTGCTGTTTGAGCCTAAAATCCCTCGAATTCAATTCGGGGGAGTATGTCAATCCTGTAATTTCTAGTAGGGTGTAAGGCTATGATTTCTCAAGATTATGATTCAATTTCTGTTGTAAATGAACTGCTGAGAAAAATCAGAATCAAAGAAAGTCAGCTAAAAATTGCACAAGAATCTGATATGGTGAAAGTGATTACAGCATTAGAGACTCAACTGTTAGAATTACGGCATCAGTTATCAGAGTCACCAGACTCTGAATTGCAAGCATTGATGAGTTTGCTGGACGATTGAATGTTCTAGATTAAAGTTCAACTGGATGTTGCCCATAATAAGGCAAAGCCTCTGACCAATGAGGAGACTTGCCATGTTGCCAATCAAGTTCAGCTAATTCCAGAATACTTGTTACCGTCGCTGCTAACCCAGATTGGGCTTGAATCAGCTGATAACTGGTGTTCCAATTGGCTAAAGTTTCCTGCCATATTTCTGGTGTCATAACTGTATCTGGCAATAAGGGTATTAGTCCAGAAGCATCTGGCATGGGTTGATAAATAGCAGCAAAAATTTGGCCTCGTTGTCCTGGCATTTCCACAGCAAGAGTTTTTGGATTTTCGCTTTTGGTTGCTTGTGACCAAGCTACCGCAGCCAAAGTTGAAATTGCAAATACAGGAATATCTAATTGTTGCCCCAAAGTTCGGGCTGTAACAACACCAATCCGAGTCCCAGTAAAGCCACCAGGACCTTTTGCAACTGCGATAAAGGATAAATCTGCCCAAGTTTGTGGTTGGATAAATTCAATTAGATATTGATGTATTAAGCTAGATAAATCACGCCCTAAATTCCAGACTTGAGAGCGAGTTTCATCTGAAAAATTACTAATTCCTATACCTAATTCTGGAGTCGTAGTATGCAGTGATAAAGCGTATTTTTTTGTAGCAATTTTCGTTGACATAAACTATAAAATTATCCTAAATTCAAAAAAGACAGCAATTTGCAAGTAAATCAATAAGTAATTTTAAGCATTAAAAGTGCTACGAGTAATAGCCAAAAGATTGGCAATCCAAAATAGATTCCTGCGTAAACAGCGTTATTAGTACGTGTCTTGATAGGCTCCACAGAAAGCCAAACATTCATGATTGCAACATTAATTATTCCCAGAATGAAGTGTAAGCCTAATACGAAGATTATCAGGCTAATCACAGAGACAACTTCTAAATTCAGGTATTGTCCCCAAGCAATCACCAGTAGAAACAAAGTGCTAGCAAGAGCCAGCCAGCGTATGCCCATAACAGGAAAAAAGATAATAGCTGCCTCATTGGCAGTAGTTCCAGGATGTGTAAATGGGGAAATAGGCAATGACCAAAAAAATAGTAAAGCGGTAGTGCCAAGTGAAGTAAACCAACAACCACAAAATAAAGCTTGTTTCATAACCTTTTATCGCTACTTTTACTTGTTTGTTGTGGTATTATCTACGCCATCTGCCTTTAGCTGACCATCTTCCATATAAATGATGCGATCGGCAATATCGAGGATGCGGTTGTCATGGGTAACTAGCAAAATCGTACAGCCTTGTTCTTTGGCTAGCTTCTGCATTAATTCCACGACATCGCGCCCAGATTTTTTATCGAGTGCAGCAGTGGGTTCATCTGCTAAGACAATCTTAGGATGGCTGACTAAAGCACGAGCGATCGCTACCCGTTGTTTTTGTCCTCCAGACAGTTTCTCTGGGTAATAATCTACCCGATCTCCTAAACCGACAGTTTCCAAAATGGCGATCGCTTGAGCATTGATATCCTGATTTAGAAAATCTTCATGCAATTCCAAAGACATTCGCACATTTTCTTTAGCTGTCAAAAAAGTCATCAAATTATGCGCCTGGAAAATATAGCCAATATTGCGGCGAAGCTTCGTTAACTGCTGCTTTTTGGCACCGCGAATTTCCTCTCCTAAAATTTTGAGACTACCATCTTGGGCAGAACGCAATCCACCCATGAGCGTCAAGAGAGTGGTTTTTCCCGACCCTGAGGGGCCAGTCATAATCACGATTTCCCCGGCGTTAATCTCCAAATTAATATCGAATAATACTTGTTTGCGAAGGGCACCTTCACCAAAATAGTGGTTGAGGTTACTCACAGAAATCACAGGTTCTGAAGCAGAAAATATCGAATTGGAATTTAGTGGTAAAGATTTTTGCAACATAGGATTTTATAGAGAATGGGGCATTGGGCATGGGGCATACCCTAAAACACATCAGCAGGATCGGCAGCTCGCAGCTTTCGCATAGCGATCGCACCTGAGAAACTACACATGATCGCAGTCAAAATCCAGACGGATATCGCTCGTTCGAGCTTCATAAAAATAGGCAGCATCGTCGCACTATAGGCAAGTTGATACAACCCAAAAGAAAGGATTAATCCGGGAATGAAACCCAAAATGGCTAACAACAATGCTTCTTGAAATAAAACTCCCAAAAGATAGCCATCAGTGTATCCCATTGCTTTGAGTGTGGCGTATTCTGGCAAATGGTCAGAAACATCTGAGTAAAGGATTTGGTAAACAATAACAATACCAACAATGAACCCGACTCCTGTACCTAAACCGAAAATGAAACCAATAGCAGTACCAGCTTCCCAGTATTTTTTCTCAATTTGGGCAAATTCTTCTGGAGTCAAGACTTTGACATCTTTGGGTAGTGCTGCGGCAAGTTGCAATTGCACTTTCTGGATATCGGCACCCTGTTTGAGAGTGATTAATCCAACTGTGACGCGATCGGGTTTACTATCTGGGAATAGTTGCAAAAAAGTCGAGTCACTGGTGATGACGTTACCATCAGCAGCAAAGGAGGCGCCATCAGTAAACAAGCCTTTAACGGAGATCAGTTGATTATTCAGTTCCGTCTGAAAGTTGCCTGTTTGATTAAAAATATCGGCAACTGTTCCGTATTCCGGACGCCCAGCTTGGTCAAACAGAACTTGATACAACTGTTTGAGGTGATGCTGATTTTGTTTGATTTCGGCAGATTTGAATGCGGGTTGTGTGGGATCGATACCCCAAACTAAGATAGGCCGATCGAGACGTGTTTGAGGATTTCGCCACTCTGCGGTGCCGATGTAGACAGAATTCACTGACTGAACACCGTCATAACCCAATGCTTGGTACAATCGCTCTCTGGAAAAATTTTTCACTGAGAACAGAGTTTGAAATTGGGGATTAATCAAAACTAAATCTGCCTGTAAATTGCGATGGGGTTTGATAGCTGCATCAAAAAGCGCACTTTCAAATCCCAACTGAATGAACATCAGTAAATCAGCAAAAGTAATACCTGCCACTGCAACAGCCAGACGGGTTTTTTCTTTCATTAACTGCCGCCATGCTAGGGGCGTTTTACGAAACATTTTGGAAAACATATTGAATAAATGTTTAATAACCCACTATGTCAACTTGCTGTTCAAGCTGGCGCTGTCGCATGAACAGAAATAAGGGAAGACCTAAGGAAACACCAACCAAAAGATTACAACCAACATAAATCCAGAGATTTTGCATTTTCAGACGTGTACCTTCCGTAAATACAAATGTCCAAAATACTAGCGAAGAAACGATAAGATCCATGCCAAAAAATCCGGAAATTTTGTTAGCAAACAGTTGTTCAAAAAACAATTTGATATCAAGACCATGCTCTAAAAGAAATGGAACAAATTGGGAGTAAGGTAAAACGAAGCCAAGGATACAAAGCAGAAGGTATATGGTTTTAAGCATGATTGAACT
The DNA here is from genome assembly GCF_963920935.1 of Nostoc sp. CCY 9925. Lineage (NCBI taxonomy): Bacteria > Bacillati > Cyanobacteriota > Cyanophyceae > Nostocales > Nostocaceae > Nostoc > Nostoc sp. CCY 9925. The sequence goes on from NZ_CAWUDO010000063.1 coordinate 31,793, forward strand.
CACTCGATAAGAGATACTGGAATAAACGAGATGGCAAACAATAACTCTATATTTCAATTGCTGTCTGTACTTGTAAGTTGGTGAAACCTGCAACTCGCTTACTATCTTCAGGATTGAGGCGAATTTTCACTTCAACGACTCGGCGATCAAGGTTTTCACCAGGTTGGTTGCTAAAAACGTTTTGTCTAATGATTTGGCGGCCAATTTGGGCAACGGTTCCTCGCAGTTCTCCAACAAATGCCTGACTGGTAATCACTGCCTGTTGTCCTAGTTTCACTTTAACGATGTCGGTTTGATAAACTTCTGCTATTGCCATCATTTGGTCGTTTGGCGCTAACTCTGCAATGCCAGAATCACTAATTTTTTCTCCGACTCGCGTATGAATTTTGATGATCTGTCCCGCCATTGGTGCTTTGATATAAGCTCCCGCTAACTCAGTTTCGGTATGTTTGAGTGTGGCGATCGCATTTTCAACTTCTGTCTTGGCAGCGGCGACATCTACATCTCGAACTTCTGCAATACTCGTGAGTGTGGCTTTGGCTTCGCTGACTTGCTTGTTACCAGTGGCGTTGGTGCGGGCGAGTGCTGCTTTGGCTTCGGCGAGTTCTTTGCTAGCGGTGGTGTTAATCCGGTTGAGAACTGCTTTGGCTTCGCCTAGTTGTTGTTTGGCAGTTTCTACAGTCAAGTTTTTAGTGTCATACAAAGAATTAGAAACTGCTCCTTGGGAAAATAGCTGCTGATAGCGTTGATATTCAGCTTCGGCATTGTTCAGTTCTGCCTCTAGCTTCTTAATGGTTGCTTCTTGGGCGATTTTGTCTCCTTGCCATTGTGCTTCTATGCGGGCGATCGCTTCCTGTTGTGCTGTGATATCTCCTTCGGACTGGGCTTGCAGGCGTTCGACGCTTGCCTGCTGAGCTTTGATTTCTCCTGCTTTGGCTCCAGCTTCTACTTGAGCGAGTTTAGCTTGGGCAACTTTGACTTGTTTTTGCGCTTGTAGTACGGCTGCTTGCAAGCGATCGCGGGCGTCTAAAATTGCGATGGTTTGTCCGGCTTGAGCGCCATCGCCTTCTTTGACTAAAATTTGGGCAACGCGATCGCCATCCAAAGCCAACGGTGCAAATAAGCTAATTACCTCGGCTTCTGGTTCTAGTCGTCCTAAAGCAGTTACTTTTTGAGTCTCTGGTGTAGTTTCTACCGGCTCAGATGAGGCAGTTTGATTAACCTGTCCAAACTGAGAAATTCCATAAAAAACGATTCCACCTGTAATCGCAGTAGCTGTAATTACTAATGCAATTAACCCTTTATTGGCGGTTTTGGATGATACCTTTTCAACCATCTCTTTTGCTTTCATAAAAATTTGTCTCGGTGTATTAACTCAGCTGATGGTGCAAATCAGGCAATTTTGGATTTTAGATTTTGCAAAAATTCGAGCCAGTGCCACCTGAGTGCCTTGCCTCAAAGCTAAGACTTGCAGCTGAACTTTTCAAAACAGTCAATCACGAGAAAATCCTACAACTAAGGCATAAAAATATTTCTTTCCCAGTCAACAACTAACGCTATTTTCAAGCTAGATTTTAAATTTATTCCACCGATAAATCCGGGATCTTTTATTATCAATTATTAGTTATCAATTAATTCCAATAATTAATAATTGCTATTTTGTGGTAAATATGCCGTCAGCATTTTGCCTAACAACGCACATTGTTCAATGAAATCAATTGTTTCATTACCCCATAATTTCTCCAGAATTAAGCCATTGACAAAACTCAACACAAAGGAAGCTAGCACTGGATCTTGAACACCTAAAATATCATAAACAGCCTGCTGATACTGCTTATTATTATGCTTAAAAACACTATTGCTCTGTATACTATTACCCTCTTGGTGCTGACAAAAATCAATCCAAATATAAGTCCACTTAACAAAATAATCTTCATTGTTCACTAGGTATCTTCCTAGTGCTTCCATTGCCTCTTGTAGGGTTTGCGCTCCTTCCAATTCAGCTAAAGCTGCACTTACATCTTGTTGACATATCTCTTGGGCTAGTTGCTCAAACAAACTTTGTTTACTAGGAAAATAATGGTACAACGTCCCCGTGGAAACCCCTAATCCTTCAGCAATTTGGCGCATAGTGATGGAAGCATAACCTTTTTCGGCAAATAAATCAAAGCACTTTCCGAGCAGTTCTTTACGATACTGCTCATGGTCAACAATTTTAGGCATGGCTTAGTTTATTTATATCGAACGGTCGTTATATTTCATTGAAACAGATTAATAACTTCTATGTCAAGGCATCACTGGTTGATTTAAATCGAACATAAATTATAGTTTAATCTAGTTTTGCTCTACATGTAATACTCATCACTATTTTTTGCCATAATTGCTTAAATCTAGCTATAAATAATATTTTTTGACCAAAAAATATTGTCTAATTTCCAACTGTTATCTGTTGATTTTACGTAACATATAATTGACAACCTAAGTATATACACAATACAATCATTATTGTTGAGGCTAAAGATAGAGTTAATTCAAACAATTTACCCAAAAAATAAAGATAAGCAATATACAAATAATTGGGATAAAACAAATGAACACCAAAATTATTGCTTTCTTGGGAATTACGGCTGCCTTTGCAAGCTTAGGAAGCCAAGTATACGCGCAGTCATCACTATCAAGTCCAAATCGACAGCAATATACAATAACCGGAGATTCTCTAGTTGGAGTTGATAATAGAACAGCCCAAGATGACTTTACAAGGTTTTTTGAGCCAACTAATCCATCAAGCATTTCCAACAATAATCGAAGAGACAATAAAACTCCAAATCTAATGCGCTTTAATGAATCATTAGGGCTGCCAGATGCTTCAGTTTTCCTAGCACCTGCTCAGTCTGGGACTGAAAATGATGGATTGCAGTTACAGTTAGATCTAAGTAGAGAATAATCAACAATTAGTCATTAGTCCTTTGCAAATAGCCAATGCCCTGTTTGCCCAATATCTGTTGACTGATTTCAAGAATCCACTTTCCCTAGTAAATACAGCAGATTTTAAGGAAAGTGAAGCACATAACCTGAGAGGTTGTTTGAAAAGTGTTTCGCTGTGACTTTAGGCACTTCTAGATCCTCCTTAGCTCTTAAAAAGGAGGGGACTGGAATCAAAGTCTTCCTTTTTAAGGGAGATTTAGAGGGATTTAAAACTTTTGATACCAACAAGAGGACTTTTAAAACATCCTCTGACTCTGAAAGCCAAGCGTAAAGCTTGTTTGACTCCTGAATTCTGACTCGGAGAATTCTGAATTCTGCTGTAATTGTGCAATCATTTTGCAGTAAAATTAGTCGTCTAGATACAGGAGGGCTTTTTGCGACGACTCGTGTCATCATAGTGCGCCACGGTTGTTAGGTACAATGCTTATATATCAGTTATCTAAAAACTGATTTCTACATTTTGAGCATTAAATGAGCATTATGGTAAACAGCAGCAAAACACCGACTGGTAAAGCAAAGAAAGGTCAGGTAACGGTACGTCTAGACTCGAAAGTAATTAAGGCTTGCTTTCCTCGTCCCTATTTCCCCGGTGAGACGAATCAAGTGAAAAAAGGAACGGGTATTTCAAACGTAGAAGGATGGGAAGGCAAGGCGGATTTATTGAGACGACGCTTGCAGCTAGAGGTGGAAGAAGGGAAGTTGACCAACCCAGATGGAACCTTTAACGAAAGCAGGTATCGTGAGATTCTTGTTGGACAGAAACTTAAACCAGATTTAAAGGTGGTAAAGAGTGCCCTAACCTCAGATGGTCAGTTGCCGCCCAAGCCTGAGTTATCCATTTTTGAAGTATGGGATATGTATTGTGAGTACAGGAAAGGCGATTTAAGGGAAAGTGTTTACGAAGGTAAATATCAAGGAAGATACAAAAATTTTCTTGAATCAGCGATTGAAGCTACCAAATCAGAAGACCCGTTAAAAATTAGAAATTGGTTGACTGAGAATAGAAGCTTGAAAACAGTTAAACTTGTACTTTCTAATTTAGAGAAAGCTTATCAACTAGGGATGAAGCAAAAGCTTTTATCCCATAATCCTTTTGAGGGGATGGCTGAAGAGATAGTCAAAAAAGGTGCTAGAGGAAAGACTCAGGATGAAGTAGACTCAGAAAGTGATGATGACGTATTGGATAGGGGGAAGGCTTACACATGGGATGAAGTGCAAATAATACTTGAGTATGTGCAAGAAAAATACCCTCACTGGTACAACTATTTAAAGTTTAAATTTCTCACAGGTTGTAGGACTGGTGAAGGAATAGCTTTGATGTGGTGTGATATTGAATGGGATAAGGAACGGGTTTTAATTCGTAGAACTTATGATCGAATAACCAAAAAGTTTTATCCTTTAAAAAATGACAATACATACAAAGGTGAATTGGTTCGGAAGTTCCCTATCCCTAAAAACGGTGAATTGTGGAATCTTTTAAAATCAATACCCCAAGGTAAAGATAACGAAATAGTATTTAAGTCTAAATTAGGAAAAATAATTGATGATACAAATTTTAGTCAAACATGGCGTGGGAGAAGGAATTTTAACCGTAAAGGAATAATTACCCAATTAATAGAGGCAGAAAGACTAAATAAATATCTATCACCCTACAACACACGACACACATTCATCACTCATGCAATTTTTGATTTAGGAATTGACGAGAAAGTAGTAGCTAAATGGTGTGGACATACTATTGATGTAAGCAATAAACATTATCAAGATATAGCTATTTTTGCTGAAAGAATTAATCCTGAAGTACCACAGCAACAATCAGAACTCGACTTATTGAAGGAACAGTTACGACAACAACAGGAAGCAATGAAGCAACAACAGGAACTCATCAACAAACTACTCCAGAATGGGGATAACTTGAAATCGTAACAAAATCAAAACGGATTAAATCCTATCCTACCTACAGTCTTTGAACTAATACTTCAACAACTAATAAACCCTCTAAGAATCAACATCCTAGAGGGTTATTTTTTGTTACCTCACCATTAGTTATGCAATCAATTCCACACAGGTGTTTGCAAACTAATAAAATACACTAACTGTTTAAAATCACAGGGCATAGGAGGGATGACTATGGCTGTAGGATATTCCTTTCTGATTAGCGGATAATATTCCTTTTCTACTTCTACATGATAGCCATCGTAATAACCGTAAATGCAGTGAAGTACTGCATGAGCCATATCACGGTCAGCACATAGGTAATAGATATCAAAACGAGAACTTCCTATACCTGTGGGTATGGTTACTCGCCATAAATCATACCTTGGTTCCGTAACTAAAGATTGAGTCATGATGTTTTTCCTAATCGTCTAAATATTTCTCGCCTAGTCACCAAGTAAGTCCATAACTTGCTCTAGCAGTGATTTAGCCTTGTACAGGTTAATAAGCTTCTCTTGTTCCCATCTGGCAGGTGACTGCATTCTCTTACCTTCCAGGGAGATTTTAATCAGTGCCGCTTGTTCATCAGTGGGTGAGTTCATCTCATCTAATGCCGCACCGATAGCTTGGAAGCTAGCGAATGATAGTCGCCTAAGTCCTTTCCCTTCCTGTAGTTGGTTAAGTGCTATAGCGGGGAATGCCATCAACGAGGTAATGTAGCTGACCTTGTATCCTGCATTCCCTGTTGGCTTGATGCCGTAACGACGGCATAAGTCTTTCAACTCGGTGATAGTCTTTATTTCGAGTTCTGAACGTGTAAACATGGTATTACCATTTTTCAAAGTGGTATCGGTAGGTAAGAAGTTTGCAAGGCTGTAATACCTACCGATTTGAAATTGTATTTCGATGTACACGCCGAAATAAAGCTACATTTACGTTTCTACACAAATGCCTAACCCTAAAGGTAACCCTCAAAATTTTGATAATCCATCAAGTCAAGAATTGAATACTACTTTTACTTTTAGGTGTACAGAAGGGATGAAAGAAGAGATTAAGGCACAAGATAACCCTGCACAGTTCTGTAGAGATGCCATTCAAAAAGCGTTAGACGAGAAGCGGGGAAAGTAATTATTATCGGGTTTACTCTGTGACTAAAAGTAGGTGTAACGCTTGTCGAGCTACCCGCCACAAAGACAAGGCAACAGAAAGTTTTTTTCCTACAGGTTAACCTGTCTGAATAATATTTTCTTCTAGACCGTGTTTGTAGCGGTTCACATGGTCAGCAAAAGTGGGCGTTTTCAAAACTTGCCTCGTAAATCGCCATGAAGCCATCTGATTTTAGGATTTTGGTGGTGTCCAAGGTAAACTATCTAACCATGCCTTGCTGTCCATCCTAGATAGCCTTTAAGAAATGTCTTAGCAAGCTCATAGGTAGAGTCATTTAACTCTTGCACCACGATACCCTAATACAGCAAAACACTTTCCTGGGGTATTTTGGTGCAAGGTATACCTGTATGTGAAAAGTGACATCACTAGGTGACATATTTTTATGTCACTTGAAGTGTCACTTAAAAATGTCATTCAATAATAAAGGGAAGCATGAGTAACGTATCAATACCTTGTTTGTGAGTGACATCTTTTGATGACATTTTAAATGACATATTTTAATGTCATCTGTGTATGTCAGTTTCTACGCAAGGGTATACCTACCCATAAAAAAGCCTAGCAGTGATATGCTAGGCATAAGTATTAATCAGATTTGATATCCTCTTGGTGATTGCAGTTACTAAGGGGATATTTTGTTACTTGGCAACATCAGTAAGCGCTCTAGTAACACGCTCAGATATTCCGCCTTTCCAATACTTTGAAAACTGAAACTTAACCTTAGCTATTTTGACGAGTAATTCTCTGTTCGCTACATGGTTTAAACCAATATCAGAAGTACCATTTATCAACTCCAACTCTCTTAGTTCGGATGCCGTCTTACCACAAACAGCGATAGTAATTGCATCGTGCGCCATAGCAGCGTTGAACTTCCATCTGATACAGCTATTAGTAAACGATGAATGCACGTCCCTACAGTACTCTCTAGATTGTTCCCACGAGTCCCTATTAATAACCGATTGTTGCTCATACTGCTGTTCACTCTTGGACTGATTAAAGGCAGTGTCGCAACGACGTTGTAGTGTTTCTTGTCCACACGCTCTAACGAGTGCTTGAGCCTTGACATTACCTTTAAATGCCTGGTCGAGCCAGAAGTCAAACGCTATCGATATGGGAACTACTTTTATCCGCCCTCTACCGCCACGACTATCGGCTTTACTTTCAATAGCAATCCTGTAATCCTTAAAGTCTTTGTCTGGCAAGACTTTGATGTTGCTTTCCTCTAAAAAACGTAATGCATAAATCCCTTGCAAGCCAATAACATTAGATGCTTGGTTTTGACTCATAACGTAACTTCCATCAGGCATTTGAAATACTTCTACTTCGATGCCAGCTACTTGAGTTAATGCACGTTTAGCTTTAGTTGTCATAATTGACCTTCCTGAATATTCTCTTGGTTGTCGGCGTAAATTTTGGTAGCATCAATCCCTAGTTTGTCTAGGAGAATTCTAAGTGTTGAAACAAGCTTACGTGCTTGCTCATAACGTGGTGAAGTACTCTTTTCTTCACAAGTCTTTTCCCACGTATCAACCTCTTTCTCTAGGTCGATCAAGAGTTGATAAATGTCGTCTAACTTGTCAGCAATAGAGTCAGGAACCCACTTTTGTACTAACTCACTGGCATATTTTTTCTTCCTACCTGAACCCGGTCTTCTCTTGCCACTACTTGGAACACCTCTAGGCATAAAATCGGCTCTTATGTGTGTACTAGGCATTAACAGCGCTATGGAATCGCTAAATCTCTGAATCCCTTGCTGCTACTTCCTTATACTATTTATGTCATATAAATAAAAGAATGCCAACTATTTATATCACAAAAATAAAATAAAAAGCTACAACGTTTACTGTGACTGCACTTCAGGGCGAAACTTAGCTTGTATTGTCAATAATCGCTTACAGGTATGCCTTTTGTTGTGTCTTTAAGGCTTTTTTTGTAAGCTGCAATCCTTAGTACGTAAGCTCATTCTCAATAATTTGCAATAGATAACCCGGCAATACCGGGCACACTTATGTTTTTGAGTGACATATTTAAGTGTCACTTTTAATGACATTTCTAGATGTCACTTAAAAACAATACACACAGGAATTGAATAAAAATGAGTAACTTATCTGTTTTCAACTTTGAGTCACATGAAATACGCTTTGTTGGCACGGCTGATAACCCTTGGTGGGTAGCGAAAGACATTTGTGATGTGTTCGGACACAGTGACGTTAGTATGATGCTGAGTAGACTTGATGACGATGAAAAGGATACAAAGAATGTTTGTACCCCTGGTGGAAATCAAGAAATGTTATGTGTAAACGAGTCAGGTTTATATTCCCTCGCTCTCACCAGTCGCAAGCCACAAGCTAAGCGCTTCAAGAAGTGGTTAACATCAGAGGTTATTCCATCTATCCGTAAGACTGGTAGTTACAGAACAGGGCATAAACCCTTGTTAGCGTTAGTCCTTGAAGTAATAGTAAAGATTATGGGAATATAGGATAGAAAAGATTTTACGCTCTCACTGTTGAGCATCAGTTGAGCATCAATGCTGGGTATGAAAATATACCAATTATTCGTACTCAAATACTGAAAATAGGGTAAATGAGCATTATATGAGCATTTTTTAGAAAGTGAGGGCTGAAAGTATTGAAAAGTAAGAGTTTAAAAGTCATCATAGTGCGCCACGGTCAAAGCGGTTATAACACCGAGCGGCGTATTCAAGGGCGCACTGATGCGTCAAAATTAACCGACAAAGGTCGTAACGATGCCAGTAAACTAGGCAAAGCCCTCAGTAATATTTCATTTAATGCGATTTACAGCAGTCCCCTGCAACGGGCGAAACAGACAGCAGATATTATTCATAGTGAGTTAGCTTCTCATGCTGAACAGTCTGCCGTAGTGCAAGCTTCTGATTTGCTGCTAGAAATTGATTTGCCTTTATGGGAAGGAATGCTCACAGCCGAAGTCAAGCAGCAGTTAGCCGAAGACTACCGCACTTGGCACGAACGCCCCGACCAATTGCGAATGCTGCTGAATGATGCCCAAGGGACAAGAGAACATTTTCCAGTTCTGGCTTTATACGAACAAGCGCGGCAGTTTTGGCAAGAAATTTTGTCCCAGCATCAAGGCGAAACCATTCTGATTGTCGGACATAACGGTATTAACCGCGCCCTGATTAGCACAGCATTAGGAATTCCTCCAAGTCGTTACCATTCAATACAGCAATCTAACTGTGGTATCAGCGTACTAAATTTTGCTGGGGGATTGGGGGAACCAGTCCAGCTAGAGTCTTTGAACCAGACGCAACACACCGGGGAAGCTTTACCCTCATTACGACCAGATCATCAAGGAGTACGGTTACTGCTGGTGCGTCATGGGGAAACAGAGTGGAATCGCCAAACCAGGTTTCAAGGGCAAATTGATGTCCCCCTCAACGATAACGGTAGACAACAGTCGCAAAAAGCAGGTGAATTTCTCCAAGGAATAGCGATCGATTATGCTGTCAGTAGTCCAATGCTACGTCCTAAAGAAACAGCAGAAATTATTTTAAAACAGCATTCTAACGTTGAGTTGGAATTACAAAATGGTTTAAGAGAAATTAGTCACGGACTTTGGGAAGGAAAATTAGAAACAGAAATAGAACTAGAATTTCCCGGAGAGCTACAGCGCTGGCGGTTAGTCCCAACCGAAGTCCAAATGCCTGAAGGAGAAAATCTGCAACAGGTATGGGAACGTAGCGTTGCAGCTTGGGAATCAATTGTGCAAACAGCATTAGCTAATCAACTGAAAACCCTCTTAGTAGTAGCCCACGATGCTACGAATAAAACATTGCTTTGTCACATTCTCGGTTTACCCTTAGAAAACTTCTGGAACTTTCGTCAGGGGAATGGTGCCGTTAGTGTGATTGATTATCCTTCTGGACTAGATGGTTTACCAGTACTGCAAGCAATGAACATCACCACTCACTTGGGTGGAGGCGTATTAGATAAAACAGCAGCAGGGGCATTGTAGGGGAGACGCGATTAATCGCGTCTGTACAAGAGTGAGGATTTAGGAGTGAAGAGTTAGGAGTTAGGAATAAAGTTAGAAGTAATGAGCAAAGAGCAAAAAACTTTAACTCATAACTCCTAACTCATAATTAAAAACTTTTATGATTGAACTGCTGCAACAAGTACGGGTAATTGACCCAGTTTCCCAAACCGATGAACTATTTGATGTGCTGATTGCTGATGGTTATATCCAAGCAATGGCTTCGTGCATTTCTGATATCAGTTCTGATACTGACATCAGAGATTGCCAGGGATTAGTTCTTGGTTCTGGGTTAGTAGATTTATATAGCCATTCCGGCGAACCAGGGTTTGAAGAACGGGAAACTCTGGTGTCTCTTTTGCAAGCTGCTGCTGCTGGCGGCTTTACTAGAGTTAGCGTATTACCTGATACATCCCCAGCTATTGATAATCCTGCGCTTGTGGCACAGTTGCAGAAGAGGGTAGGACACGGAGACACGGGGACGCGGGGAGTCAGAGAAATTATTAATACCATCCCCGCATCTCCTCCTCTCCCTCTACTTCATATCTGGGGTGCGGTTACCCTCGATGTTGCTGGGAAGCAAATGACGGAATTGGCAGATTTAGCGTCGGCTGGGGTTGTTGGTTTTACAGATGGTAAGCCTTTGGAAAATTTAGCGCTGGTGCAGCGAGTGTTAGAGTATCTTCAGCCGTTGGGTAAACCAGTTGCATTTTGGCCTTGCGATCGCCAATTAGCTGCAAATGGTGTAATCAGAGAAGGTGCCCAAGCCCTGCGCTTAGGTTTACCGCCAGTACCCGCCAGTGCAGAAACAAGTGCGATCGCTGCAATGCTTGAATTAGTTGCAGCGATCGGCACGCCAGTACATATCATGCGCGTCTCCACAGCCCGCAGCGTGGAATTAATCGCAAGAGCCAAGGCTGCTGGTTTACCCATCACCGCCAGCACTACTTGGATGCATCTTTTACTTGACACAAAAGCAATTAAGAGTTATAATACTAGCTTGCATTTAGACCCGCCTTTAGGCAATGCTAGTGATGTAGCGGCGTTGCGTGCGGGGGTGAGAGGAGGGGTTATAGATGCGATCGCGATCGACCATGCACCCTACACCTACGAAGAGAAAGTCCAGGCTTTTGCTGAGGCGCCAGCTGGAGCGATCGGTTTCGAGTTAGCATTGCCTTTGCTATGGCAATATCTTGTGGAAACTGGGGAATTTACAGCTTTAGAATTATGGGGGGCATTGAGTAGTAATCCAGCAAAATGTTTGGGGCAGAAAATCAATGCAATTAGCCCTCATCAATCAGCAGAATTAACTTTATTTGACCCCCAGGAAACGTGGAAAGTTGAAAGAAAAAATCTACATACAGTTTCACAAAATACACCTTGGCTAGGACAACAATTGCAAGGTCGGGTTGTGCAAACTTGGTGTTAGTTGCGTTCAATTCTGTTAATAGAAATTCTCTGAGTAATTTGTCAATATAGTAATATGATGCCTGTAATTTTGGAAACTTCTGTAGCAACTAACGCCGAAGTTATTGTAACTGGCTATTTATATTTATTGGTGCTGAGAGAATTTAACGCAATTCCCATTTTGAGACCGCAAGAATTTCTCAATAACTTATTTGTTAATATTCACAACTTTGTGTCAGCCTTATAAGTTACACTCTATGAGCTTGGGCGCAAAAATAGAGAAGCAAACTACCCCTAACCCCGAATAATCACCTATACCCCATCCTTTATAAGGAAGGTGTCCTTTGGGACTACTTGTGTTAAATCTGAATTCTGAGTAGTTAAGCCAACGCTGCTGGGTTCTGGTTACGGTTTCTTCCTTGAATCCTAGCAGTTCTAGCAATTTATTCACATTCTCTTTTTCTCCAACTATCTCATACTTAAGCCAACCGACGTATTCGCCAAACTTTTCGTAGTCTTTTCTTTCCCTTTCCCAAATACGCTTTTGCACGCTAAACCCAAAGTGCCCATTGCTATATTTTACCCATAGTTGGTCAATGGTGCGTAAGTCAGCGCAGGGAAAGTTTTCAAAAGATTTAAAATCAAGCGAGCCTTCTCGTTCTCTGCCAGATGCTTTGAGCATAACTGCCAGAGTTTCTTCATCCGCTTGTTTCCATTTTTCAGCTTTAAGTAAATCGTGCAATCGCGTATAGTCAACATCCTTCTCTGAAGACAGGTTATTACTAGTAAATTGATGCTCTTGTCGCACTCTCTCAGCTTCTTCTCGTTCTTTTAGGTTTTGCAGACTCCCGATTTCTTCTTGCTGCCTGAATTTTTGTTTACGTGCCTCGATCAATTTCTCAGCCGCATTCCAAAATCCTTCAGCTACATTAGTAAATGCAGCATCTCGATCAGCCCAAGATGTCACAGGTTCGGCATTTTTGGGTAGTGATTGAAGTTTAGCAAATGGTGTAGATTTCCAATAAATGCTTCGCAGAATAACCGGAATAACACAGGCGTCTCCAGCTTCATGGCGTTCTATTGCTGTTTGAACTTCAACAGTCCAGCAGTATTTGGAAGCAATAAAGTCTGAACTAATAAGCAAGAGAATGATGTCAGCTGTTTTCAAATTTGTCTTAATCTCGTCATTCCACTCCTCGCCAGCTGATATATTGCGATCATGCCAAATTGAAATTACACCTTGGTGTGTGAAAGCACTCAGATGATTAGCTAGTTCGTCTCGTAGAGATTCGTCTTTATGAGAGTAGGAACAGAATACTTTGAGCGATACTTCTGCCATTTTGCGTTTCAGGAGTAGGATTAAGTTACGCTTTTAGCAAATTATAGTATTTTTACCTGATTTTCCTCAGAAGCTAACAGCAGTAGTTTCAGTGGTTTGTTTACGCCATAATAACCAGAGCGATCGCTTTTTTCATGTTGTTCGCTCGATAGCAGAATTAAGTGAAACCCAACATTAAATTAAATATAACGTTGGGTTTTACTAAATTTAACTAGCCTAATTATTTGGTGGCGTTGCATCCGGTGGTGTTTCGGCTGGAGGAGCCAGAGATGCATCTGGAGCAATTTCTTCCACAGGAATTCGTTCTTTATTCTCAGTTTCGGTATCTGGTTGGGCTGCTTCCACCAATTCCCAGGAAGGTGGATTTGGTGGAATCGCTTCTGGTACACTCTCGGTTTTTGCTTCGGTGTCAGTAGTTGCGATCGCCTCCTCTACTGGTTGTTCTGGCGTGGCAGTAGTTTTGTCTATAATCTCAACAGCAGGTTTCTCAGCCAATACAGAGGTAATGTCTTCAGGTTTGGTCGTTGTGGGTGTCTTTTGACCCACAGTTTGTTGCACCTTGCCTTTGACGCCACTCAAGGTGCTACCAATATCCTGTTGCAACTGAGCTAGGCGTTCCTGAAGGGACAATTTATTCACCTGTTGCTGAATGCCAGTTTTCACCGTCTCAGCACTAGGTACTTGGGTTTGTTGTGCCTGTGGTGTTAGTTGCCGACGTAACGAAAGAGTTTGCCAGCCAAACCAGACCAAAAGAGCGACACTAGCCACATGACCAAGCAGCAAACCCCCAGTAATGCGCGGTGCAAACACCCACAAGACTAAGGCGTAGAACAGCCCTACACCACTCCAAATAAAATCATTCTTGCGGTGGATTTCTGGAAAAAAGAAAGCTGATATGTAAATGGCTAAACTACCAAGACCGACCACTAAAGCTAGGACATATGCCAGCATTATTTGGTTACTCCTTTAACTAGGGATTGGGCATGGGGTATGGGGCATTGGGCATTTGGAGTGTGGGGTGGTGGGGTGGTGGGGTGGTGAGGTGTAATTCTCTCCCATCTCCCCATCTCCTCATCTCCCCATCTCCCCATCTCCCCACTCCCTAGTCCCCAATCTATATAAATACAAGCCAATGGTTGATTTAGATACAACTTAAAATTAATTATCTGTGTTAGTTGTGGATTTTTGTCGTTGAGATCAACTCTTAAGGTCTTCTTTAGGAGATCGGCGAAAATCTCGGACTACCCTAAAAGATGAAAGGATCTGCAAGAGTTAGCCAAACAAATTTATGACACTACAAAGCTTTGGTGTGATTGGACTAGCCGTTATGGGCGAGAATATCGCTCTAAACGTGGAACGTAATGGCTTCCCAATTGCAGTTTACAACCGCTCCCGAGAAAAAACGGATGCCTTTATGGCGCAGCGTGCGCCAGGACGGAACGTCAAAGCCGCTTTTACCCTAGAAGAATTTGTCGCCTCATTGGAACGTCCCCGCAAAATCCTTGTCATGGTGCAAGCTGGTAAGCCAGTGGATGCGGTGATTGCTCAACTCAAACCCTTGCTAGACGAAGGCGATATCATTATTGACGGTGGCAACTCTTGGTTTGAAGATACAGAACGACGCACTCAAGAATTAGAACCTGCTGGACTGCGGTATCTTGGTATGGGCGTCAGTGGTGGAGAAGAAGGAGCGCTAAACGGCCCTTCACTAATGCCCGGAGGTACAACCAGTTCTTACGAGTATCTATCACCAATTTTCAACAAAATTGCTGCCCAAGTTGATGATGGCCCTTGTGTAACCTACATTGGCCCTGGTGGTTCTGGTCACTATGTAAAAATGGTACACAATGGCATTGAGTATGGCGATATGCAGCTAATTGCTGAAGCCTACGACTTGCTAAAAAATGTCGGTGGGCTAGACCATAACCAGCTACATGAAGTGTTTGCTGAATGGAACACCACCGATGAACTCGATTCATTTTTGATTGAAATTACCAAGAATATCTTCCCTTACATTGACCCAGAAACAAATCTACCCCTGGTGGATTTGATTGTTGACGCAGCAGGTCAAAAGGGAACTGGACGTTGGACTGTGCAGACTGCATTGGAATTGGGAGTCTCGATTCCCACAATCACAGCAGCTGTGAATGCCCGGATTATATCTTCTATCAAAGAAGAACGGGTAGCAGCATCTAAAGTCCTCACAGGCCCTAGTGGCAAGTATAGCGGGCAAACCAAGGACTTTATCAACAAAGTACGCGATGCTCTCTATTGCTCAAAAATCTGTTCTTATGCTCAAGGGATGGCATTGCTATCCACAGCTTCAAAAACATATAACTGGAATTTGAATCTGGGCGAAATGGCGCGGATTTGGAAAGGTGGTTGTATTATTCGCGCTCGCTTTTTGAATAAGATTAAGAAGGCTTTTAGCGAAAATCCAACTTTGCCTAACTTGCTGTTAGCTCCCGAATTTAAGCAGACAATTCTCGACAGACAGACTGCTTGGCGGGAAGTGATTGCGACAGCTGCAACACTGGGAATTCCAGTACCTGCATTTAGCGCATCCTTGGATTATTTTGACAGCTATCGCCGCGATCGCCTACCCCAAAACCTCACTCAAGCACAACGCGACTACTTCGGCGCACACACTTACCTGCGTCTTGATAAGCCCGGAACCTTCCACACTGAATGGGTACCAATCGCTGAGGCTGATAAAAAATAAACTTTCACACTTACACACCAGCATATTGTGAAAGTTGAAAGAGTTTTCAACTGCAATTTTTATAGTGACTCTGAATTTCAGAGTCATTTTTTTCAATTGACTGAAAACCTTTTAATAGAATATAATCATAGATTGTCTGTCTAATTCCTGCTCGGAACAGGTAGACACATTGCAAAAGCTGGCAAAACCATATCTAAACAAGATCGAAACCAGCTACCTGTACGGCATCTTCAAGGACAATTCCATGACCTACGCAATTATTGAAACTGGCGGCAAACAAATAAAAGTAGAGCCAGGGCGGTTTTACGACATTGAGCTGCTGACAGCCCAACCAGATGAAAAAGTTACAATAGATTCAGTATTATTGGTGCAGAACGATGGCGAAGTCACCATTGGACAGCCACGTGTGTCAGGTGCGACTGTAGAAGGGACTGTACTACGAAATTTCAGAGATCGTAAAGTCCTGGTATACAAAATGAAGCCGAAAAAGAAAACGCGCAAAAAGCGCGGACATCGCCAAGAAGTTACCAGGCTTTTCATTGACTCCATCACTCTTAACGGTACTGTGTTTGCTGCCCAAGCAGTAACGAATGAAAACACTGTTGTAGATGACGCTCCTGCTCAGGAAGCTGAAACCGTTGCAGAATAATAAAGAAAGAAAACAGAAGTAGATACATAAAAGGAAATCATGGCTCATAAGAAAGGAACAGGTAGTACACGCAACGGTCGTGACTCTAACGCCCAACGTCTGGGTGTCAAGCGCTATGGTGGTCAAACTGTACGTGCAGGAAATATTCTCGTGCGTCAGCGCGGCACCAAATTTCACCCTGGTAACAATGTAGGTATTGGTAGCGATGACACTCTGTTTGCCTTAATCGACGGTGTAGTAACCTTTGAGAGAAAGGGCAAAACCCGTAAAAAAGTTAGTGTTTACTCAGCCGCAACAGCCACTGAGGCTGTAGCAAGTTAGAGTTTTGGGGTGGGTAACAGTGCCCACCCTACTCGCATTTAGTAATTAAAAACTACTAATATCTCACTCGCTTTTAGGCATTTACCAAAAGTTAGATTTTTAGGAAATGATAAAATAATTATCTTTTTTCCTTACTCTTCATTAATCATCTGACTTTGGTTTTTTATCTCTTGTGATTGCTAAAATATGGGTAACCTAATCTAAGAGAGAAGGTTTAGACTACCAGGAAGTTGGAGAATATATTAGCTGGCATTGAGTTAAATACAGCTAAAACATCAAAGTAGAGCGATCGCCCATTAAAACACTGTTCAATTTTGCAGTCAATAATGATTTTTTCTTAGTTATTAAGCAAAATTTTGAGTTCCACTACTTTGCAACTAAATGAAGTATACATCTTAATACGATCAATCTTGTGTAGAAGACATCCTGGGTGCTCTTGTATACCTCATTGAGATGAAATCTGCTGTAAGACAGAGCTAAATTCAGGTAAAAAAAGTCTGTTTTTTAGAAGTAGCATGACTGCTTTTACAACCCTCAATAGATTTAAATTGGTAAATAATACAAATTTCAAAAAGAATGCGACAAATAGACCATTTTGTAGCGATTCATCGCGTCTTCATCCTACGATTCATCACATCTTACCCAAGGATGTGTTCAATCATTAATTGAATTGATATAAGTTGAGGTACTTTATGAATTACGTTGTTGCAGTTTTAGCAAACCGAATACAAGCCGAAGCCGCTTATTCTGCGTTGCTAGAAAAAGGTATACCAGATAACCAAATTGACGTTTTAGGTAGTGGCTATAAAAGTGCTGATGAATATAAATTAATTGACCCGAATCAACAAGCTAAAAGAGGACTAAAAGGCTCATTTTACTGGCTGGTACTCTTTGGATTTGTTGCAGGTTATGTTTTCAATTCTTTAACTGGTATCGAAATCTTGCCGACAGTAGGTACAGTTGGGAATCATATTACTGGCGGACTTTTGGGAGCCATTGCTGGTGCTTTAGGTGCTTATTTTGTTGGTGGAAGTGTAGGTTTAACTAAAGGAAGTGAAGATGCTTTACCTTATCGTAATCGGCTGAATGAGGGTAAGTATCTAATTATAGTCAAAAGTACTGAAGAACTTACTCATCGGGCAACTCATGTGTTACGCCAATTTGAGCCTGAAAATATTCAAGCTTATACAGAACCAATAAGTGCGTCAGCATATGTAGGTTGTATTTAGCTATACATAATTGCTCGATTTTTTAAGTGGTCACTGTACGTTATTGCTCAATTTTTGAGGGATCAACACAGCCACTGTTAATTTACTTGTATAATATTCGATCTGATAACGTACAGTAACTTTCTAAATACTCAGGGATTAATTCCGTATTTTTACTGAACCATTTTCCTTTAAGACCTATGTAATCTTGTGTAGCCCAATATCTTTTTATTAGCTCAAGAATTTTGAAATTTCTTTTTCAAACCCAGTTAAAACAAAAATAAAACTAAAATACTAGCTTCTTTCCTGGCTAACTGAGATTAAAGTCTAGAAAATTAAAATCAATCTACTGCTAAGAGTAGTTAGAGCCATGTCTTCTCAAGTGAGTAATGTATTAGAAGCAGGGCGCATATATAGAAGTATAGGCGCAATACCACCCGATCTGTTACGTGCAGATATCTATCGTGCTTGGGAAAGGTCCCACCTGCAAGGAGCTAATCCCCACACTCTACAAGCAGAAAGCCTATCAAGTTTAGATACAGAACGTTTGTTAGAAAAACACAGTTATTTGATCAATGCAGTTCGTCCTTACTTCCGAATACTATCACAGGCAGCTGGGCGGGAACGTCACACAGTAATGTTAAGCAATCATGAAGCTATCCTGCTGGATGTAATTGGCGATGAGCAAACTATAGACGGACCAGAACCATTTCCTCTACCAGGAACACTACTATCAGAAGCCGTAGCTGGTGCTAATGGTATTGGTACAACACTAGCTGAAGAAAATTACACGGAAATCGTAGCAGCAGAGCATTTTATTGATGGGTTTTACCCATTTACTTGTCAGGGAACTCCTCTGCGTAATGATAAAGGGGAAATTGTCGGAGTCTTTAGTATTTCAGTACGCAATCCAGATGCAGGACAGCGCCTCAAAGAGATATTACTGTGTGCTTCCCACGGTATTGAAGCAGAATTTTTGGTAACTAGCCTCGAAAAAGATGTTCGTCATGTACTAGCATCAAATCCCGATGACTATCAGCCGTTAGAAAATCTGCGTCAGGATATTATCCAAGCGCATCAAACAACACGGTTACAACTTGAAATCATCTCTCGAATGGTAGCTGTTAATACTGTAGATTATGCGATGCAATTGCTTCAACAAGCAGAGAAATCAATTCAGATATTTCGTCGTCGTGCTAAAGTTTGGCGTGATTTAGCATCTTTAGAGCGCGGTATACCCCAAGTTTTGATCCTCACTGATGTTGTGCAAGATTTAGTCGATCTTCTATCAACGGAAGCTGCAATTCGGAAGGTTGAAGTTGTCATGCATTTTTCAGAGCCAGTTATGATATTTGCTGATTTAAAAAGCCTTTCACGTCAGATGCTGAGTTATTTTTTGTATGCTTTTGAAAGCGCCAATAAAGGCGGAATAGTAGAAGTAGAACTAGTTACAATACTGCATTCTGAATTAGTACAAGTTAGTTTTCATTCAATTCCAGGATTAAATATTTCTCAATCAGATGTAACTTCGTATATTTTTACCATACCAATAGGAAAAAATGGCCTATGAAATCTAAAAATTTAGTCAGGCGTACAGTACTTATTGCAGATGATGACAACGATAATCGAGCTTTACTTGCTTTTTTACTTGAACAAGAAGGTTGGGAGGTAAAGCAAGCAAAAGATGGCAAAGAAGCTTTAGAAAACGTGTTTCAGGAACAACCAGATTTATTGATTTTAGATCACAGGATGCCTGAATTCACAGGAACTGAAGTATATCAGCACCTTCAAACACGAGGAATTAGTTTAACAATTGTATTGGTTACGGCTTATGGATATCTAGAGGAGTTATCCTCATCTCTAGGCATTTCCTATTTTGTCAGTAAACCATTTGATATTCCAAATTTACTGAACATTATTGAGTCTGCCTATAAAAAATCTCTTGAGCCAGTGTAAGTAGGTCGGTGTTGAAAATTATCGTTATGACAAGGCAGGAGGCAGGAGGCA
>NZ_CAWUDO010000064.1:0-50070 GCF_963920935.1 Nostoc sp. CCY 9925
CAGCCCGAATGACACAGTTTACCGAGGCGATTATTAAAATTCAAAATCATCTCAATAACCAACCGAGGCGGGGCAATAAATCGTACAATAATTCATCCTTCAAAGGGCATACTCCGCGAATCCAACCATTAACGGAAGAAGGTTTAGCTTCAAGACTTGGTGTAAATGTAGAAACTATACGTGAACAGCGAATTAATCTGCATCCACCGCTTTTTGTGGCATGGTGCAAGGGCAAGGATAGATCAGGTATGGGGTGGGAATTTAACGAAAATACGGGGTTATATCATCCGGCAAGTTAAACGCTCTTTGAACAACTTTCGACCCTGCCTGCTCCGGAGTGCTACCACACCGCAATGGGGACAAGTACGAAATTCGACAAGTGATCTCTTTTCTATGACTAGCACCAATTCAGAAATTGTTGAGCAGCTAAAACGTGCATCCGATGGTTTACTGTTCATGAGTGAGTCGGAATATCCATTTGAGGTTTTTCTTTGGGAAGGTATTGCACCTGCGACACCTGAAAAAGTTGTACAACAGACACATCATTCACAAGATACACCCGTTGAAATCGTGGGGGTTGACGATTTTTTCAAAGTAGCTACGACTCCTGAAGATTGGCACGGCGAAGAGGAGAAAGCAACCGTCAACAAATTTCAAGCTCTTGTGCAAACACTTAAAGAAAACCTGAGCAATTTACAGGTGTATCGCCTCGGACACAAAGAGATTGATGTTTATATTGTTGGTCAAACCCCGACAGGAAATTTAGCGGGTATTTCCACTCTTGTTGTAGAAACTTGACTTGCTTAAGGACTATCTACTTTGCTTTCAATAACTTCCTGAATATTTGGGGAAACATTAGAAAGAAAATCATAGCCTGTGAGTTTCTCTAATTCGTCAACGCTGACTTTATAAGCTCTCCAGTCATTATTGATTTCTTGTTCATTCGGTATATTAACCGCGATAACACGAGTATTAGCGGTAATACCATTAATAAGAGTGCCTGGGCTATCTAGTACGACAACAATCTTCCAAGTGGATTTAGGAACTGTCACCTTACCTTTAAGGGGTTCGCCAAGACTGCCAAAAGGCCCTGCGACAACATAAAGTTCTTTTCCCTGGCTTACCAAATCTCGACAATAGTCTTCTAAATTTCCCCATGTGTTGCGATTATTGTCTGGTGTTTGGGGCATCATGTTGGTCATTAGGAAAGTTGAGGAATTATCCTCTTTTGTCTTGGTGCGGTCTGCCGATGGCACAATATGGCCTCGGTCATAACCTGAACCAGAGTACATAGAAGGAGTTACCCGCTCCCAACCAGCAGGCAATGTGTTATCTGGGCGAAAGTTATCTTGGCGCTCTGCGTTTCCTAGCCATGAGGAGTTAAGCTGCCAGCTTGCCCAATTGGCAGTTCCTTGGCTTCGGTTGTAAGAGAGTGCATACTGATTTTTGACCATAAGGTAATTATCAGGCGTAAGCTTTGTTGGAGTTGCGCTGCTGGGATTTCCCAGGAGTAAATGCACGCTTATTGATGGGGAAAGTTCGGTGTTAGGTGGCACTTGGGATTGCGCTGGCGAACACCCAATCACAAGCGCAACCAAAGCCGCTACACCCCAAAAACGACGGTTTGGCATAAATTTCTGGACTTTTAAAAAGTTATTTCACTTCAGCATTTCTGATTGTATTTTCAGACTGCCACTTAGTTTTGCCTTACTGCAAGACTTACAGTCGTTGATGGGTGGCCGCCGAGGTTTAACCAAGTTTCTAAATCAGCAACAGTAGAAAAGTCTAGTAATGCTTCTCCTAGATTTTCTAATTGTTCAATAGATAATCCTTGAACTCGCTCGATTAATGATGCATTAATTTCCCCAATACGGCGATTGAGTAAGCGTAGAACTAGACGTTGTTCTCCTTGTTGATTTCCGAACTGTATAGCTTGTTCTCTGTCTCTTTGATAAAGTGGTTCTAGTCGCACAATTAACTCCCTGTAATCATATAATTAGAGTTTTAAATATTCTCAAATTATGTTGAAACAAGTCGGAGAGGTTATCCCCGACTTGGTTATAAATTAATTAATCTACTGATGATGAGTTATTCTTATTGTTGGTTGAACCAAGTTTCTAAATCAGCAACAGTAGAAAAGTCTAATAATGCTTCTCCTAAATTCTCTAATTGTTCAATCGATAATCCTTTAATTCGCTCGATTAATGATGCATCAATTTCACCAAGACGGCGATTGAGTTGACGCAGTATTAAATCTTGTCCAACTTCAAGCCTTCCCTCTTGCTTGGCTTGTTCTCTGTCTCTTTGATAAAGTGGTTCTAGTCGCATAACTAACTCCCTATCATCTGTTTCTAATTCTTGATTTACTCTCAAATTTTCGCGCAAGTTGTAAACTAATTCGAGTGTTGCTTTCTGGTATGGATGATTTAATGGTAACGCTTGCAACTCGACAATCGCTTGTGACTGCACGCTTCCCCTACCCAAAAGCCTCAACCACAAAGTCTCCGGTGTTTGCGGTAGTTGATGTATCGCCACAATTGCTGTCCGCAAGGCATCTGGCAGAAAATGTACTCCTGATAACCAATCGGCTTTTTGCACAGTGCCAAAGCTAGATAATCTAGTTTCAGATACGGTAGGTGTAAGAACCCACAATTTGGGAATTTCTGAGTCCTGAAGTTTAGTTTTATTTGCTTTAGCTTCTCGTCGCAATAAAGCCTTTACTTCTAATAATTTTAGAATACAGTCGCATATTTCATCGGTAGAAGCTGGATTGCGGAAGGGTTCTATTATTGCAGGATGTTCAGCAAATCTTCCTAGCAATCCTAGCACTTGTAAATTAGAGCTTTGCTGTTTATTAGGAGTGAATAAAACATCTATTTCTTTAATCTCTCCTGAAACTTTTTCTGATGCCTTGACTTCTCCGTAATCTTTTAACAATTCTTCCAGATAGTCCTTGGCGAACTTGTCATGTATAAAGCGCGTCATTAAAATTTAATTTCGGGATATTTATGGATGATGATTAATAATTGTATTATACATCAGATGACGATTAAATAACTATTTTTCAATTGATTGAGATATTACTGGTAATTTCAAATAGCTTGATTATGGAGATATCAGTCTAATATTTTTTTGTTGGATTATCTACTACTTAGAAGTTGGATTGGTGTTGGGGAAGAGAGTGAATTGTTGGATTGGTGTTGGATGCTGTAATTTCGATATTTCAATACTTTTGGGTATGTAGGTTGGTTTTGGATGTGTTGGGTAAGAGTGCATATATTCCCCAAAAAGTGCAATTTATCCAACCCAAGCAACAGTCCAACCTAATCGACTAATCTGTAACTATCTTCACCTGTACAAATGACTTTCTCTTTTTGTACAAGTAGGTTGAGTTCGTCGCGGATTTGTGCTTCCGATACGCCCTTGAATTTACTACCTGCATTCTGTTTAATTTGACGTGGAGTCTTTGCACCTTTCCCCTTGAGATAATCAACCAGTTTGGTTTGAATATCGGTTAATTTAATGTCTGGGCTTGCTTGATTAGCATCACTAGCATTTTCATCAACACGATGATTGGTTGTTTGATTAAGCGGACTATTTATACTAGTCGTGGGGACATCAATATCAAATTCCAGCCTGAGTAGATTATCAAGATATTCCGGACTAACTGTATCAAGTTGAATGGCTGGTTTAATTCCTGGCTTATAACTGGTGATGTCTGGCAGAATATCTAGCTGCATGGGGTCAACTGAGATAAATATTAGCGGTTGTCCTAACTGCTTGGATTGTGGTTTTAACTCATTAAATCTTTCTTTTAATGAGGAACGCTTTTCTGCATCTTCCACAATCTTGGCATTAGTTATGAGATTGTACAGCACGCCATAGCTATCGTTAACTGTGCCGTCTGCTTCAACGTTATAATTGCCTTGAGCGATGATGTAGAGGTTTTTTCTAATATTGGAATCCCCTATACCCAAGGCAGCTAAATTAAATGATTGGGTGTCGATAATCAGGCAAACATTTAGTTCTCTACCGACTGTAATAATGGTGCTGATTTTCTTGAGGTAGGGCTGAAACCATGCTTCATCTTTTACTGTTTCGTAGATTGAATGCCAATCAGCTAGGATTAACCTGACTGGTTGATTATCAAATTCATGGCGGCGGTGTTCCGGTACTCGACGGCGTTGGTCGTAGCTGTTGTAAACTTGGTCAATGGCAGCCATCGCCAGTTGTGGTTCTAGGGGGTCAAATAAAAGTACCCGTCCTTTTTTGTCTAGCCCACAAAAACTGTCATTCTTTTGAGCGATCGCCCAGACATCAGCTTGGGGAAACCGTTTACTGAACCTGTTGAGCATATAGCTCTCAGTGACGCTCTTACCAGCACCAGTGCCACCGACAATTAGGGTTGAGCGCTTTGCACCCAAGATGCGATTTAAGGGTTCTAGGGTAGGGCTTGCATCATTCCTAGAAGTCGGATTTTGGGTTGTTTCAGAAATTTTACCCCCTGTATTTTCACTTTCTAAGCGTGCTTCTTTATCCCCCGAACCTTCTACTTTATCGCTGGGGTCAACTGTTCCTTGTAAAGTTTGGCTTCCTTGCAGGTATGGGGTTTTCTGAGACTTGAGAAAGTTGATGTACTCCTGCTTCTGTTGCTCACTCATCCCAGCAGTTTCTGCTTCAAACACCGCGTCGTTGGCTGACATCTGGGTGATTTTGATTTCGGTTTCGCCCAAGATTTCAGCTTTTTGGATGTCTACCGTGTGGTCGTTGGCTATCATGTCGAGTGAGGATTGTAACTCAACTTGCGCCATTGCCAATTCACGGTAATCGTCTAGCAATTGCGATCGCGCTTTAAGTTCTGCTTGTGCCACATCCCGTGTTTCTGCTATGGCTTGGAAGTTAGCCAGTTTGCGCTCGTTGTCTTGGAGGTGACGCAACATCCAGCCCGCAGTGGCAAACCCAACGAATGCACCCATCGCCCACAGGGGTTTGTGGGGGTTAGTAGCTTTGACCAAACCCTTGGGTGAAATACCCTCATTGGGTACAACAACCGTAGGCATTCCATCTTTCTGCCACTGCTGCCAGTGCCATAAGGTCATGCGGTAAGGGCGATTGTTCTTATCGACACACCGTAGTCCTTGGTGGGGAGTGCGAATGCAAAAGTAAATGCGATCGCTCGCTTCCAGAGTCCACGAAGCAGCTGCACAGGTTACGCCGATGGTGAGAGAAACCCCAATGGCTGCAATCTTCTTATCAAAAGGCAGTTGTCCGAACCACTGCATGAAGCTGGACTGCTGCTGACGAGCTAATTGTTCGTGTTTGGGGGTCAAGTAGCTCATCTTCTCCCCCTACTACCACTGGTAATATAAACAACCAAAACAGCGATAACTACTGCAATCCCTACTCCCGTTGTCCAATTTGATTTGTTGGTAGGTGGTGCATACATCTGTTGGATTTCGCTTTGTGCCACAGATTTAGATGTACTTGCCTCTACCCATTCCCCCACGGGTTCTGATAGGGAACACAGTAGGGCTAGCGTTGCACTACAGCCCGTCATTACATTGGTTACTTGTCTCCCCTTCTCCCCTACTGCCGTTGCGGTGAAGTACAAATGTGCTACACCCAACGCCAGAAGCAGACCAACAGGGTGGACTTGGAGCAGGTGGAAGGTAAAAATCACGGCGGAGTTGAGGGATGCTCCAGCCACAATCTCGCATAGATTGCCTGCTCGTCGAAATGTCCGTTGTCGGTTGTTTTCTGGTACGGGTGGGGGTTGCGTGTTGGTTTGTTGGGATTTCTGTTGTTGTGGTTGTACCAGCCCCATATACTCATGCATGGCTGGTGTTAGTCGGTTTATCTTCGGGCTGACGTGCCAACACGACTCTATCCTCCCCTTAGCGCTTACCTAAGCCATCCCAGAAGTTCGTCCACCAATTTCCAAAACCGCGAACTGTGCCACTTGCTGATACGGAACTAGCTGGAGCGCCGCTGGAAGCAACTGATACTGGTATCGTTTCCGGTTGCTCTTGGTGGGGGTTTAGCGCCTTGGAGCCGTATCGGGCACGGGCAAGTAATTCCTGCCTTCTAGCCCTCAACCCCTCCTGGATGGTTTGACGTTGTTCGCTTACTTGGTGGCGACTTTCGATGGAGGAAATCTTGTTTTCATGCCGCCACAGTTCAGCCTGCAAGTCTTGGTGTAGTTGCGTGGCTATCTCGGTTAGTGCATTCTTCCGCTTTTGCTCAATCCGCAGCAAGTCAGCCCTATCTTGGGCATCAACCTTCTGCATCTCGGCATCAAATTCGGCGTTGAGCTTCCTGATTTTGGCGATCGCGTTTGCCACTTTAGAGCCGAACTGTTTCCTTAGTTCAGTCCAAGTCACCTGTCCGTCTGCTAGCTTTTGCATCGCCTCAAAGTATTTGGCGGCGTTTTCCAGGAAGGGGTCAAGGTACTGCGCGAGTTGGTCGGCATTCTGCGCCATGTCTGCAAACTGCTCTAGCTTGCTGACATCAGAGAGATAAGCCAGAATATCAGCGTCTACACCACCCCAGGCGAGGGATTTTTCGTCGATGTGGGAGCTGTGTCCCATTGCTGGGTTTTTGATTCCAAAGTCCATAAGTCCTCCTAGAAATTGCCCCAGGTCAACGCCTGGGACGTTGCTTAATGACGATTAATGTCTAGCTATGTCTAGTCAAAATCTTTCTGGTATTGCCCCAACGCAGTTGGGCAGTCAGCGCTTCGATTAGCCCTTCTACCTCGTCTTCAGCAATACCCTCAAGAATGGCGATCGCTTCACGGATATTGCTCTGACATTTTTCTGAGTACCCCTGCAATGTTTCATCAGCAGCGTGTTCCAAGGTGTACTTTCCTAATTCAGCAACTTCGATGTGAAACAGGTAGTAAGTCAGTGTAGCTCTGAAGGCAAGTTTCTCAGTATGGTCTAAGGAGTCTAATTGTGACCCGAAGCGTTCAACAAGGCGGTCAATTTGGTCAGTCTGGGTGAAATAAGTTACTGGTTTTGTCATGATGGTTAATGTCCTAAATCTCATTACTGGGATTTATGAAGGCAGGAGGAGTGACACCTGAGATTCGCAGTCCGTAGTGTCACTCTCCTTTAAATGCTTTGGCTGCACATTCCATGCACTGGCTGACAAAATCTTTGCATCGCCCAAGGGTACATCTACATGTAGGTAATTCAATAACAGGCTAACTGCCATCTTTGCGTCACCCAAGGTTACATCCACGGAAGGGATATAGTCATCGACAATGACTTTAAACTCTGCACTGGCGATGATTTCGCCCAACCACTGCTCGATTTGGTTGAGTTTGGCGATTTGGTCTATTGTCATGCTGCCTCCTCGTATAAATCGCCCAAGTCTGCGTCAAATTCAAAGTTGTCTAGTTCTGGAAGAGAAGCTTTAAGTGTTGGAGCATCCGTCGCTTGTTGGTTCAATCCAACAACTCTATTACCAGGAACCCAACTCATCAGCCAACTAAACAGTTTGGCGAATGGTATTTGTTTCGCCATCGACTGCGCCAACTTGTGTTCGTAGATAATAGCGTTGGTCAGGGTAGTTAACTCAGCACTGGTAACTAAAGATGCTGGTTTGTCTAATACCCTCTGTGCATGAGATTTCAGATACTCTTCAATATGTGGTTCTAGGCGCACTCGCTTGTTCTCAGCCATAATTATTTCCCTCGCTGCATTCTGCCAAATGCCATGCGTTGCAATCCAACTGCATTGGCCCAACATCCCTCTGGTACTGGGGTAATACCCTCTCGTTGCAGCATGGAGGCTACCCCTGGCATCTCCACGCCGCCACCCCAAGCGACAAAGCTTTGAGCTGCATCTCTCCATTCCTCTACTTCTTTAAAGGCTAGGCGCAGGCGATCTGCTAACCAAGGTTTGAGATGACGGGCATAAATGTGACGGAAGTTAAAATTGCGAGTGCCATACTGGAATAGATGCGATTCAATACCCTGGCGAATAATTTCAATGCTGCCAGCTTTGCCAGTGCCTAAGAATTGAACCAATTCTGGATCTGCGGCTATTGCATCCAACAAGTCGATACATCCCCCTACCTCTAAAACTTGGCGGTGGATAATGCTGCCGCCTGGGGCGAAAACTGTGGGGATAACTGTGGATGTACCAAAATCTACTGCGATGGCATGGGCGCTGCGGTCAATTAATGGTTCAGGTTTAGCGGAAACGCAATAGGAGTAGGAGCCAGCACCTTCGGGTACAACCAAACTCACGTTCAAATTGACCTGTGAAGTGGGCGTATTTTTGCCGTTGAAACTGACTGTGTGACTGCCACTGGTTTTGTCAGTTAACAAATTTTTGAAAATCTTCACATTATGTATAGATAGCACTAAATGCAGGTTCCACTCTTGACGGTAGGGCAGGATAGCCAACGCCCCAAGTAATGTATGCAAGCCGTATTCAGCTTTTAGTGCTGGGTCGTCACTGAGTTTGATGTGGGTTGTAGGGGCTTTCCAGGCTGCGAGTGTACCAGTGAGGAATTCCCGCCCAACTAAATCCAACCTGTCGCCTGAGTGGTAGAAGAAGTGTCCACCTTCATTCGAGGTCAGGATATCGTGCAATTCTTCCTTTATTTCCAAGACTTTTGAGGGAGTACGGACTCTTGTTTGGGTAGTGCCATTGCCTAAGCAAAGCTTTTTTAGCCCAGCCCCTGAATCGTCTCCAACTGCAATTTTTGAGGTAGTTTGGGGTGTTTCAGCCTCTTTTAGCTGAGTAGCAATCATTATTGAGTTCCTCCAGATATTAGAGTTTCAGGCGCTCAATCCTTTGTCAGGAGTTGATTGAGGCGATTTTTTTGACAATAAAACTCTGTCACCCAAATTCAACGGCAAATAGGCTTGCAGTCAGGTTTTTGGGCGTTTTTAGTCTATGAATGTTATGATAACATCAAGTGCATCACCTATCAACTAGTACATCAAGTGCTGTTTTAATTAGGGTAAGTAGCAGGACAGCGCATAATGTCTACTGAGTAGATGATTTATGCCTTTGAATGCCTACAAAGAAGCCCAGAACTACCGTTACTTTTGACCCTGATGACTATGAGGAGTTGCAGCAGTGGGCTGAATCTGAGTTTAGGTCTGTGCCACAGCTAATTCTTGCAATAGTCAAAAGGGCATTGATTGAACGCAGAGAACGCAGACAAAGAGAGGAGAAAAAGTGAATGTAGCAAAAATCAACCCTTTAGAACTCCCATCGCTACCATTAAATGAGCGATCGCGGCCTATCTGGCTAGCGCACCAGGAATCTACGTCGCTATCGACTGACTAGACTCTTTTTAGTACATTGGTCTGTCAGTCACCCCTTAGCAACGTTGATTACAACACCATCGGCATTTAGCTGATATGGGCGGAGTCAGGTGTAAAAGATAATTTCAAAATAATTTTATGGCTAATAGCGATCGCATAAAAAATAATTATGAAAGCTTGTATGTAGAGGATTTATGCTCACTAGTAGGGCTTGTTAAAAAAACAGTCCCTGTGACCAAACCACCATTATTTCAAACAACTGATGATGCTCCCGTAATGACTTCTCACCCTTACTTATCAGGAGCGCAAGCTTGTTTAGGAAAAACCCTTTGGGATGATATTGAGGGTGTTCCTTGTTTTCGGCGCTTTTTTGGTCAAGGTTTCATAGAACACAACATCATTAAAGAAAACCCGGAAACCAACAGAATAGAACTTGTAGCTGGGAATGCAGCCTGGGAAATTATTCAGAAATTTAACCCAGAAGTTGCTTATATGTTTTTAGTTTTTGCGTCTTGCGCCACGGATTTAGATCAACCTTGGTCAGGTGCATTTACCATCAAAGGAACTGATTTAATTAAAACTTTTGGTTGGAGTAATAGAACAGATTTAAGTTTAGGTAATAAGCTGAAAAAACTCGGAATTCTTGCCCAGCAAGTAGCCCACCTGAGTATTACCATTAATGAGCTTGATCTAAAGCGGATGAAATATTCAGCCGAAATTCAAGCTATGTGGCGGTTGAAGCTGAGATATGAAGGAGACGTATCTCCAACCGTGGAACATAATCAGCCTAATAAAGTTAGCAATGAGACTGACGAGCCTACAGAGTTATTCATCACAGTTGGGGCTAATGACTGGGTTCGACCGTTTCAGGATTTAGACAACTACCGCTCACTGTATGAGTACGGACTTTTAGCTAAAAGCACTCTGCAAATAAATCCCTATCAAAATCCGATGGCTGCAAAGCTAGCAGTATTCCTAACCATAATGAGCCGAATTAAAATTGATGGAGA
Organism: Nostoc sp. CCY 9925; assembly: GCF_963920935.1. Taxonomy (NCBI): domain Bacteria; kingdom Bacillati; phylum Cyanobacteriota; class Cyanophyceae; order Nostocales; family Nostocaceae; genus Nostoc; species Nostoc sp. CCY 9925. The sequence continues at coordinate 10,297 of NZ_CAWUDO010000064.1, forward strand.
ATACAAGGTAGGAACATTACTAAAACGGATAGGATATCTTTCAGAAACACAATTGCAGGAGCTTCAGAGTACGAGTAATCGTTATAAAAGAAAGGAACTAATTGAACAGTGGGATAATGCTTTACTAAGCCTACAAGATTTGGGTTGGCAAATTAGTTTTGATTTAGTTACCTACCCAGAATCAATTCAACCAATTTGGGTATTACCAGAAGATAAAAATATAGAAGGGCAGCGACGACCCAACGGGTGGCTAAATATTTGGCTAGAAGCCAAAGTAATTATCAAACCTACGGCAAAAATTCAGGAAAAGCTAGAAGCGATTAACGCTCCTGCACTTCCAGTTAGCAAGCCCAAGCCTTACTTTGAGACAAACCTTAAAACTGTACTTACCGAGAGTAAAGATTCGCACCCTAACCAGCAAAAAACCACAGCGCTAGAAAATAGCCAAAAACTAATTCCTGGATGGGCGTTGGAAGAAGCTTTGAAACTAAGAGGATGGACTAAATCGCATCTTGCAGAGCGACTGGGCTTGCAAAAATCGCTTCCTGGCAAGTGGTGCAATGGAACCCGTAAGATTCAAGCCCTTCATCTAAAACTGCTTTGGGAGTGGTTAGCTCCAGAGTTAAACCAAGTTATGAGCGAGTGAAAATGCGCCCACGCCTGTCTACTTGGGGTAATGCTAGGAGGCTGGCTGAAATGCTCATTTAGCGCTTCTCAACTGCCATACCCTACATTGTCTACTCTCCCTAAAATCACCTTACATTCTGTCTACTTCTCTAGAATCGGGTAATAGTTTTTTTAACCTTTTTTTAAACTAATCCTTACATCCGACTTAAAATAAACAGCCCCAAATCCCTTTCAATAAAAGGTTTAGGGCTGTTTCTATCTTTCCAGCTTCAAGTTATTCTCAATAAGTAAAAAGCTGAAACCATTGATAAATCGTTTGTCTACTCAGCTTATTGAGAATAAAAACCCGAAACTCTTTACTCCATATAGCTTTGAGTGGGTAGACAAGTTTTTCTAGAATCCCCCTACGAAATCTATAGGATCGCCCTACGCCACTTATAGGATCGACCTACGCATTTTTTTTGAAACCTTTGTGAATCAAGAGTTCCAGCTTGGTAGACAAGCTTAATTAAGTTAATTAAGTTAAGCGGCCTCGATTTTTCAGGGTCAAAAAAGCGGGATGGTATGAAATAAGGTTGTTCCGTATCGGAATAGCCACCGTGAAGATTTCTATACAAATTTCAAGCGTATCTAACGCATCCAGTCAGTCGCTCCCTGTTTTACCTTTCTCTCTTTTGTGTCCCATTCCCGGACTATTGAGGTGTAATACTGGCAGAAGGGGTGATGCCTCATGAACGACAACACCCCCAACCTTTACCCGAATAACCTCACACCTGCCGAGTACCACGAACTTGCCGCTAAGAGCGCCATCCACCCCGCGCTGATCGATCGCAATTTCATCCACATCGTAGGAGAAGTAGTTTTCTCTTACCTGTTCATCTCCAATGCCATCCCCCGCAAAAACGCTGGTCGAGTCACGGATGGCTTCTTAAAGCAGTACCAGCACGCCACTTCGGGGGGATTATGGATTAGCGGACTTGACCCCCTTAATAATTGGCAACCGATGGAATGGGGGCGCTTTAAGCCCACCAATCCCCGGATTGATTCAGAAAAAGGCAAACTTGTCAAATACGAATCGCCACCCAAAACACCCAACCGTGTTACCTATTTCGATATTCCCGACTGCATTTGGGATTTAGTAGCGCAACGGTACAATATCAAGCGGTATCATTCCCCCCTAGCGCTGCGCTTGCAAGATAGGCTTAATCCGCGCTTATTTTGGGAGTGGGTACAGCGACACCCAGAAATCCCCATAATCCTGTGTGAAGGCGAAAAGAAAGCCGCTAGCTTGTTAAGTCTGGGATTTGTGGCGATCGCCCTCCCCGGTATCTGGAACGGACGGGTTGGGAAAAAAGATTTTGACGAGCGCCTGCACCCCGACTTGCTGCCAGTAGCACAAAAGGGGCGCAAGTTTATCATCCTCTTCGACCACGAAACAAAACTTAAAACTCGTTGGTCAGTCTTCCAAGCCACCGTGCGTACTGGCAAGACAATTGAGGCGGTTGGTTGTCACTGTGAGGTAGCATTGCTACCAGGGCCAGAAAAAGGCGTAGATGATTTTGTTGTTGCCCGTGGCGAAAAAGGCGACGAGTTACTGAGTGCGATCGTCGATGATGCCAAAAGCCTTAAAGATTACCAGCGATCGTACTTCCGAAAAAACCGGGGACTAAGCAGCAGATACAAACCACATATTACAGTAAATGTCAAGTATCTAACTCAAGCCTTGGACGTTCAAGATTTAGGGGAAGAATCCCTTAACAGTCTGGGGGGAGGAGGAGAGAGGCTTCAGGGGGTTCGTGTTAATGAGCAATTCCCCCACAGCCCCCAACCCCAGAGAGGACAAGGTGCGCTCACTCTCCCACTCCCCCACTCCCCCACTCCCTCACTGCCCCATTCCCTCACTCCCTCACTCCCCCACCACCCCACCTTCCAACTACCTCAATCTGGATTGGTGGCCCTATGGAGTGACATGGGTACAGGTAAAACCGAGCTAATGCGGCGCTGGCGTGACAAAAACCCAGATAAAAAATTCCTCAACAATGGACATCGGGTTAACTTGCTCAAAAACCTGTCAAATCGCCTGCAAACAGAAATATATTCCGCACTCCAGCATGGAGATTTAGCCAAAGTACAAGCTCTCAGCATCACCATCGACAGCTTGCACAAACTCAATACCAACGCCCTCAATTACGGCTGTGTCTTTATTGATGAAGCCTGCCAGTACTTAACGCACCTCTTACACAGCAAAACTTGCAAGGAGCATCGGGCTGCAATTCTTGAAGTCCTAGAATATCTCGTGTATAACGCACCACTAGTGGTAATCGCCGACGCCCACATGGACGATGTGACAGTAGACTTCTTCCGGGCAATGCGTCCTTCATGGGAAGTACCATACATCATCAAAAATAATTGGAAAAATGGCGATCGCTTAGTTTATTGGTATGAAGGCGATAATTCTTCTGCCCTAGTCGCTCAGATTTCGGCAGCGCTGATGATGGGACAGAAGATCATGGTGGTTTCCGACTCGAAGCGCTTTATTAAGAAACTTGAACAGTCGCTCTCTATGTCGGTGCGGGTGGAAGACTCAGATGAGCAGGAGCAGGGTATCGGGTGTCAGGTTTTGGGTGTTGGGGAAGAAAGCACAGCATCACCTACAACCCCAAACATTTCAGATGGCAATCTAGGGGAAAGTGTCTCACCCATAACGGGAGAAACCAGAGTACATAACTTTGCTGACCACAGTTCCCAGCCCCAGAGGGAACCCCTAGCCCCCATGCCAACTCATGGCACTACACCCCAGACCTGCAACCCCATACCAACTCATGGCACTACACCCCAGACCTGCAACCCCACACCCCTAAGAGTATGGGCGATTCACTCCGAAAACTCCGGGAGTGAAGAAAATGTGGCCTTCATTAAAGACATAACTAACGCTGTAAAGAGCCTGGATGCCCTTTTTACCTCTCCTAGCTTGGGTACAGGGGTCGATATCCCTGAATATCATTTTGATGCCGTTTTTGGCGTTTTTCACGGGGTTTCCCAAACTGCTACTGAGTGCGCCCAACAACTCTGGCGCTATCGCCCAAAAGTACCAATTCACGTTTGGGTAGCACCACGACCTCCCTTTGGCTACCTTGACACCAACGCCACCAAAATCAAAGAACGGTTACTGCAAACCAATGAAATGACAGCTTTCCTGCTGCGGATTGACCGGGAAACTGGCAAGCGTGGCGCAGAGAAAGACTGGGCATTAGATGCGTACTGCCAAATCATGGCTTCTCGTCATCAATCCATAAATAACCTGCGGGCTGATTTACGGGAACTGCTGACCGAGATGGGCAATCAAATTATACCTATGGGTGCGGAGTCAGATAAACTAGCCCAGGAGCGTCTTAAAAATGCCGCTGCTGCTTTAGATACTGCTTATTACGCAGCTGTTGCTAAAGCCAAAGATATCTCCCCTACCGAATATCGCCAGCGTACTAGCAAAGACTACCTCACACCGTCAGAAGTATTTGAATGCGAGAAATTCCGCATACTGGATGCTTATGGGATGTCCGTAACTCCTCTTCTGGTGGAAAAAGACAACTCAGGCAGATTGTCCAGGGAGATCGCCCATTTAGAAGCAATTCTTAAAGAGCCAGAGGGCACAATTTTGGATGCACGTACCGGAAGACAATACCCTTCCCCACCAAGAATTGTGGCAGACAAAGACCTCCAGGAGCGATTCCACTTGCCATTGTGCATGGACTGGGGCAATTACTCGGCGCGGTGGTTGGCTAGGTTTAACTTGGGACTGCATGATATTCTCAAACGCTTAGTAGCAGGTGTTGAGATTACTGCTAATGACCCCGACTTATTGAGAATGACCGATATCGCCAAATATTGTGCGCCTCATGTTAAAGCGATTTTGGGTTTCACAGTTCCCTCTAACTGCCAACCAATATGGCTGCTGGGGGTTTTGCTAGAACAACTGGGATTAAAACTGGTTGACCATAAAGTTGGGCCACGGGGTAAACAGGTTAAACATTTCTCGCTATCTCAAGAGGAATTGGATTTTGCTCATGCGGTAATTGCCCACCGTGCGAGCAAACGTGCCCAAAAGGAAGAACGGGCGAGACAAGCAGCCCTTGACCAACAACGATATCAGGCTGCAATGCAGACTAGATATGGTGTTGCGCCTCCTCCTGACCCCGTATCCACCCCCCCCCATAATGGTATAGGGGAACCCCCATTGGGAGGGGTGGATACTACCGAAAAACAGGGGGTGAATTTGGACAAAAGCGATAATTCCTCCCCGATATATGAAGTCGCTGGGGATTGGCAACCTAACGATGGGAACAGCACCCAAAAAAATCTTCGCTCTCAAGGAAGCAGACATCAGCATCTCGATGCAGAAGCGGTGCAGCTTAATTTCCCATTCCCGTGAAATATTTTGATTACACACACCCCTTAGTTTATTAAGGTAAAATTGATAACTTAATTCATCCATCACCACCGAAGGGATTAGATATTAAGTGTCCTTTTTGCCGTTCTACTTTTGACCGAATTAGAAATAATCGACTCACTATTTCAAAAAAGGTAATTTTTATAAGTAGTTGAAATAATTACTCGCTTCACTCACCTTTTAAGAATAGATGCCGTTTCTCAATATAAACAACGCAACATTCAACAATAAACAAGTAGAAAATTATGATTGAAATTGAAGAAAGAACTTCTGCTCCTAGCTCTGATTTAATTGAGGTCGATAAAACGCTTGAGAGTATGCGCGATTCAGGCTTTGATCTTGCAACTGCGAGTGGCGAAGTAGTAGATAATTCTTATGAAGCAAATGCAACAATTGTTCGGATTCATACTGTCGAAAAAACTGCTCTTATTCAAAGTCAAGGAAAATCTAAAGCCAAACAATCTAAAACTATTGAATCTATTGTATTTGCTGATAATGGCAACGGCATTGCTTATGAAGTTCTACCCAATGCGCTTAAGCTAGGATTTTCTACTCGATATAACCAACGCAACGGTTTAGGCCGTTTTGGTGTAGGTATGAAACTAGCTGCTATCAGCCAAGCTAGACGCATTGACATTTATACTAAACCTCTTGGTGGTGAAGTTTACTACCATGCTTACCTTGATTTAGATGAAGTTTCTAAAGGTTCACAAACTCTTATCAAAGCCGAAGTTGTAGATGGTTTCCCCTCAGATTACTCGAATTTAATGCAATATCCTCAAGGTAGTAATCATCCTAAAAAAGGTGAGTCATTCGAGTCGGGAACGCTGGTAGTTTGGTCTAAGGTAGATCGTCTTATTGATGGTGGCAACTATGGTTCTGGTATTCAGGAACGCATTAATGAGCTTACCAAGTTTCTTGCTCGCGCTTATCGTATATTTATTAACGATGGTTTTTACATTGAATTAAACGGTAAGCATATAACTCTGCACGACCCATTGTTTTTGCTCGAAAATCCTAAAGTTATACAAAACTTTGGTAAAGACCTTCGGTCAGATATTATCGATGAGGGTGATATCGAAATTGATGGGAACAAAGTACATATCAAAGTTACACTCTCCCCAAAGGAGTTTCGACAAGTAAAAGGTCAGGGTGCTATGGAAAAACATCCTGTGACAAAGGAAGAAGATCCACGGTTTAGAGGGCTATACATCCCAGACAATCAGGGTCGGATAAGTATTGTTAGAAATAATCGTGAAATCTACTATGATATTGTTCCAAAATTATTACCTTATGGAGTTCAAGACCTAGACCGTTTTATTGGTATTGAGGTCAGTTTTCCTGCGATTTTGGATGAATACTTACAAGTACGTCATGTAAAAAGAGGAGCCGAGCCTGTTGCTAAATTACGCGAGGAGTTAAAGCAATTTTTAATACGACCTATACAAAAAGCACGTAAAGACATTAGGGAGGATTGGAAGGATACTGAAACAGCCGAACGGAACAAAGCCAGACAACATCAGTTTGCTGAAGAAGCTGTTCAAAGAGCTGAGAAAACGCTCCCTGCTGGTAAAGCGGGCTTGAAAATTGATACACAGACACAGGAAAAAATTCTTGAAGATTTAATTTTAGATTTGGGGATAGACTCAAAACAGAACCCAGAGCAAGCTGAGGAGGTAAAACAAAGAGTTCAAGAGCTTCCCATTACTATTGTCGATGGTGCTTGGCCAGGAAAAGAATTATTTGAAATCACTCACCTTAACGGAAAGGCTACTATTCGTATTAACCATCGCCACCCCTTTATTCAACAAGTTTACGAGCCTTTGAAAGACCTAGCAAGTCGTGACTCATCAACTGTTACTACTGAGGAAGCCATTGAAATTGCTAAAAAAGCAGAGATAGGACTTGATATACTCTTCATGGCTTATGCAAAGGCAGAAAATATGGATTTAGACCCTGACGAGAGGTACGGCGACTTGCGAAGCTATTGGGGACAACATGCTCAAGCTTATACTCGTGAAGCATTGAGCGATAAATAAATTATTTTGGCGTTGCAGAGAAAGCGGGATGAATTGAGATTTTTGGCCAAGGCTAAAGGTAGATTCTTTGCGTCTTTGCGCGGCAGTCGCTCATGGGGAAACCCCCTTGGCGCTAGCCTCTCCCTTTGGGAGAAGACCGCGCTGCCTTGCCTTTGCGTGTTAGCGTACCCCTCCGGGGAAGCAAGCTACGCGGAGCGTCTCGTAGAGAAGCGGGGCGTAGCCCAGCAAAAATCATCCCATTAATCAGCAACGCCATTATTTTTACCACCTTTACCCCATTTAGAAGGTAATTACAATCAACCTAAAACACTCTATCAACAATGTTTTAGGTGTTGTATGATAATTTAAAGCCCAAACCCCTAACTGTACTTTGGTTTCAGATTTTGCCTTTGATTTTTCTCTCACCAAAGTGATGGAAGATCGCTAATCCCAAACTGCCAAACTTCAACTCCAAAACTGAATTTCCCAACAAATAGGTACTAAACGGGTTGACAGTACCTATTTAATAGGTAAAGTACCTATTTCTTGCGCCAACGCGCATCTGGGCCTCGCCCCAAACATTCCAGCCGCCCGGAGGTACGCTCCTGGCGTAGGATGCGGCGAATTAGGTCAATTCCCACTGTGGGACATCGTTCCTGTAAATCCTTGATAGAAAAATCGTAAGCGATATTGCCAATAGCATCTAGCACCATAGCTGTTTTAGCACCCTTGACTGAACTGACTAACCCGACTCGCTGCTCGAACTCCCGGTACGCCGACAGCACTACTACACCCAGAAAATACTCCCACCACGGCAACAAGCTATGCTGTCCTTGATGCCAGTTTTGCGACGATTGATAAAGTGTATCGTAGTAACTTTCTTTTGTGCGTTCTACAATCCGTTCCAAGCTAATAAACCGACCCACTTCGTAATCAGCTTTGTATAGTAACAGTAGTGTTAGCAACCGAGCCATCCGTCCATTGCCATCACTAAAAGGGTGGATGCACAGAAAATCCAGGATGTAAGTGGGGATGAGCAGTAATGGCTCGATTTCCTCGGACTCAAAGAGGCGGTTGAACTGTTCGTGCAACCGTTGCATTGCATCTGGTGTCGCATAAGCGGGGACTGGCTGAAACCTCACAACCTTAGAGCCATCTGGGTAAGTTTCGCTGATTTCATTATCTACCGACTTCCAGCGCCCACCCTCACCAACAGTAAACTGGTAAAGGTCACGATGCAGCTGTAACACCACTCCAGGGGTGAAAGGGATGTGAGCATAGCTGGTGTGGATGGTGGTAAGTACATCTCGATAGCCAGCAATTTCTTGTTCGGAGCGATCGCGGGGTGTAGTTTTTTCGGCTACCAGTTCCTTGATGCGTTCCAGGGGCGCTGTGATGCCTTCTATACGGTTGGAAGACTCGGTGCTTTGAATAATCGCCGCTTGACGTAGTGTCTCCAAAACTTGGGGCGACTGTTCTTTGAATAACTCCTGCTTGCCTTTGTACTCACCAATAAGCCGGACGGTACGCAGTAGATTTTGAGTAATTGGCTGGCGTTCGATAAAGCCTGGTTCAAACGACTGCATCGACAGTTCCTATCAACTTAACTTCACCATATTCTCATTGCCTCGTCGTTTGAGTGCGATCGCGCAATTTACGTATTTTCTGAAATGCTCAGCAGAATTCTCCTGGCAGTCAACCATCCCCAAAAATACTGTCCAAATCTTGTGATGAAGCTTTACCTTGAACCATTGAAGTTGGTCGCCCCTTATGTTCTGCTTCCTGCAACGTATTTTCAAGAAGAGTAGTCTTACCGTTATTGGCAGGAGCATTAGCATTTACCATCACTCCTGATTGAGGCATAACCTGATTTGGCAACACAAACTGTGGCTGTTCCACCCCCAAAGCCAAACGCATATTACTGCCGTGTTTATTAAGGGAATCCTGCGCCTCCCAACACGCAAAACGCAGCTGCTCTTGAGTGTAATTCCCACATTTGTAACGCGCATAAGGCAACAAAGCCGCCACCAGAATATCTGCCACCTTGCGATTAACCTCATCCTTGGGTAGAGAGTTCAGGTAGTCAACAACTTCCGCCATTGGGTCGCCCTCATAAGGCTGGAGACGCAGACTCAAAGAAACACGCTTTCTCCTGGTTCTACTCATTGCCGAATCCCAGTCCCTCTAAATAATCAAAAAGCCCAAAATTCATTCCTTCGACTCCAGCCCCACCAAATAATCAAAAAGCCCAAAGCAGTCCACAAGGCGAGAGGAAGTACACTGTTCCCCAAACTGCTTTTTCTCCAAGTTAAAAGTTTGTTTAACCTGCTCGCTTATACCACTACCCCAAATCATCCGTGTGAAATGTTTGTTATAATTCTTACTTTTGTATCCCGAAGTTCTAATTTTTGTACCGCCACTACCGTAACTGTCCCTACTTAAACTAGACTGAGTTTCTATTTTTGGTTCGCAGTTGAAATATTTCTCCAACTCCGGCTCAACGTGATAAGCCGCACCTCCACCAATAATCACCTCATCCAGTTGGGCAGGCAAAACCCGACTCATCCACCGCTGCAACTTATCCCAATACTCAGCCGTCGCCACAGAGATAGCCTTATCTATATCTTGAATTTCCTTATCTCTTAAATTTGAGTCTTTGGCACTGGCTAAAGCAATAATTGCCGCACATGTAGACCAGTTGGGACGGCGGGTGTGTGAATAATTTGGATTATATATCTCATCTTGAACAGCATACCGTGCTTGGAATATAGCTAGAGCCAAACGTTCCCGGTCTAGACCGCTCGTCATCTCAATCACCATATCCAGCATATTGGCAAACCCCAACAGCGGACTATCTCCCAGCTTTAACTGTCCCCGGTCGAAGTAAAGTGCAGTCGTATTCCTGTGACCAAACATCAGCACCCCCAACTGAACAGAACGCAACCAATCAATTCCCTGTTGCTTAATCCTCACAGCAGCCAATCCCCCACCTTCTGGACGGCATAAAAAGCGTTGCAAATTCACCTTCAATGGAGTATTTCGTACCCCAAAGCCAGCCAGCATTACTCGTAATTGCTCCTCAAACTTGCGGCGATCGCTATATTCATTCCAGGGAAGTAGCAGCGCCAACTCCACCTTTAACGGCTTTTTCGGCGATACCTTAATATTGCTAGTTTCTACAATCAGCCCAATTGCCCCCAACACCTTCCACAAAGCATTCTCGTATTTGAGTTCCTTAATTCTGTCTTGGGGGTCAAAACAAGACGCGAAATCTCCCAACACCACCACACGTTCGTTCCACTCAACCCACAATTGTTGGTCGGGGCTAGGACTGCCAATCCATCCCAAACGTGCCATGTAATTGTCGAGTTTAGGTTTAGTAATCTCTTCAACCGCAGGTGGCATTAACAAGTAATTGGGTTTTGGGGAGCCAGCTAGCTGGTAAATAATCTTAGTTTGTGACCCACCCACGTCCACGCTGAGATAGATGTCGGTCATGCATCCAATCAGAAAATCACTACCGCACCATCTTGGCTCAACAATGCCTCAAATCGCCTCAAAAAATCTACGTATTTTGCACCACTATTTAAATCGACTGTTGAGGAATCAAGCCATGTTAACCAACACAAATTGTGCAGAAATTGCACTCAAACTGTGCCAAAACTGCACTAGGTGCTACCCCAAAGACAGATTTCGGGTGGAGAGTATAAAATAGTCGTACTCACTACGGTTATTTGCCCTACGGGTTGCCTGTGGCAATGCCTTGCTGTCGCTCGTCACAAATAACCTGCGTTCGCCCTGCGGGGCAAGTAGCGCACCCCCTCTGGGAGAATCGCGGATGCTCCTATCAGCAATAAAAGCATTTACTACAGTTTATCTTCCCATCAATCAAGCAACAAACACACCATGAAAACCACAATGATTCAACTCAAATATGACATACGGCTACGCGATCGCTCGTACCAAAAAACTCAAACGCCACAATCTTGCTGGCAGTGAAGCGCATACTGCCCGAATGCGGGAAACACCTAACGCGGATTCATCCAAACAAAATATCAGGCTCATCGGCAGCACTGAACAAAACGAACGTTTGGAAGATTTGGTACTGGCAACAATTGCCCAGTACAAACAAAAGCGCAAGATTCGTACTGATGCTGTCTACTGTGTCGAGATTCTCCTCACCGCATCACCTCAGTACTATCGTCCAGATGACCCAACTCGCGCCGGGTACTACCACGAAGACAAACTTAAACAATGGGTAGACGCAAACCTCAAATGGTTGCGGGAGACTTACCAAGACCGAATTGTGAGGTGCGAGTTGCACTTAGATGAGGCGACACCACACTTGCACGCTTACCTCGTACCCCTCGACAAGGATGGACAACTCCGGTGTAATCATTTCTTCGACGGTCGCCAAAAGATGATGGCTTTTCAGGATGACTACCACACCGCGATGCAGCACCTGGGGTTAGAAAGAGGCATCAAGGGTAGCAAAGCCCAACACCAGGATATAAAAGACTTTTACCGGATTGTGGAAGAGGGGAAAGACCTAGAACCTGGGAAACTCACCTCTCAACAACTTCAAGCTAAAGCTGCTGATAGAGACAGGGCTATTAGAAAGAAAAAGGAGATGGAAGCGACTGCTAAACAACTGGTCAAAGAAAATGAAGCGCTAGAAGCACGCATTCAACAGTTATCAGCCGAAAACCAACAGTTGCGTTCTGAGCGAACCCAACTTGCTGACCAACTCCGAGACCTTCCCCTAGAAGATGTGGCTTGGCATTTGGGACTAACTCAAGATACCAAAGGCAATCTCCGGTGGAAAGGTGTGGGCCACATCATTAATATAGATGGTTCTAAATGGTATGACTTTTCTCCCAATGTAAATAAAGGTGGCGGTGGGGCTATCGACCTAGTGATGCACGTTATGGGGTGCAACTTTAAAGAAGCGATCGCTTGGTTAAATGACCGCTTTGGTGAGTCTGAAATGGAGAGAGCCGTCACCCACCATGCCAAGAAACAAGCTATTGAGATTGCCCAAACAGAACCAACGCCTCAGTTTGTACCCCCTGTCGAGGACGAAACTAACTGGCAGGCAGTTCATAATTATCTGACTCAGAAACGGGGATTGCCATCAAAATTAGTGCAACACTTCCACACAAGCGGGTTAGTTTATGCAGACTCTCAACAAAATGCTGTCTTTTTGATGAGAGGGCTGGACGGTGAAACTACTGGGGCGTTTTTGAGGGGGACGAGAGGTGAAGACAATACTTTCATGGGATATACCACTGGCACTAAACGTATTGAGGGGTGGTTCTACATACGCTGGGGTGGGCAACCAACAGATGAAATCCAGAGAGTAGTCCTCTGTAAATCTTCCATTGATGCATTGTCGTTCGCAATGCTGGAAGTCCAAGCACTGGGAGAAATGCCCCAACAAAGGACAATGTACATAGCAGTAGATAGTTCTAGGAGTCTGCCTGTAGAGTTTCTCAAGACAATCCCCACAGTCATAGCTGCCTATAATAGAGATGATGCTGGAAACGAGATGGCGCAAGCTATCAAACCACTGCTGCCAGGGGCGACTTGGATGTGTCCACAAGCATTGGACTGGAATGAGCAACTTTTAGAGCAGCAGGAAGAAAGGCGGAAACAGGAGCGGGGACTGGAACTCGACTGAATAGCGTTCGCTCTTCATTAATTTGGAGCAATGGGGGGTTCTCTACAGCCAAAATTGGCGATCGCCTTCCAGCATACTCGTAGGATAAATCCCATTCAACCGCAGATAAGCCATGCGGTCTGCTCCGTAGAGGGGCATTGGCAACCGAGGGGTCTGCAATGCCCCGTGATGCAGCAACGTCAGTTTTAGAGTCGTTTCTAGAACACTTTCAATTGATACTTGGTGTCCTTCTTCACGCACTGTCAAACGTAGAGGACGAGCCAAACCTACCCGATCTGAAACCTTAGTTGTTACCAGAACCGCTTCATGGGATGATAAACGAAGTGCCAACCCTTTTTCTGGGGAAGTCACAATTTTTTGTTGATTTAAGTTGTAAAGTCTGGGAACGCCAGACTTTTTGCACTCTACCAAAATAAATTTTGAGTTAATTGCTTTAGCCCATTCCAGTAAATGCTCAACTTCTTGACCGCAAAAAGAGCCATCCCGGTAAATTAAAACAGTTTTGTTTCTCAGTTCAGCTGCTGGAAGCAATGTTTCTAAAAGTCGTTGCGGGATTTCTTCACCTGGAATCAAAGCATCTTCCAGCCGATAGCGAATAAACTTCCCTTGCCTATCATAGAGACGTACACTTGCACAGGCATTCAGAGTTCCGGGTAACTTTTCCTTAGACTCTCTGGAGATATCTAACCCGATAAAATAGTCAGCAATCTCTAAAGGTTCAGCCAGAACGAAAGGCAAATTCCCCAGCTTTGCCAAAATTCCTGGAATCACCTGATTAAGAATTTGTCTGTGGTCAACACTGCTCAATGTATCAGAATAAATTACTTGGCTAGCAATTCCGCGCCTGAGCAACTGCGAATATACCCGCTGATATAAACTACCGCCCTCGTCATTATCAGCACCGCGGTCTATCTCTGGCAGAAACGTCAAAAAGATATCAGTTGGAACCGTTACTAATTCATTGACAGTTGCCTCCAATTCATCAACGGCTTTCTCCAGTTCAGCCCTGGCTTCAGCGCCACTCAACTGAGGCAATGCTTTTCTGTGAACAATTTCACTTTGAAAGCCGTAGGTTTTCAACCTTTGTCGAACTTCCTCTAAAAATTTATCTACTTTCAAATCACAAAGCTTCAAAGCGACAATACGAATTACTCTTGAATGTTCACGATAATCATCATGACGACTATAAACACCACCTTTAGAGAGTCCCTTAAGTACCTCACCTCTAATACCCTTAACACCTCTACCAAAAAGGAGTGGGGTTTGCTCAATCGCTACTGGTGGATGCCAAAATAATGTTTGGTAATCACGGCTGTTAATACTACGCCCTAACTGAAATCCATAAGCGAATAGAGAAATATCTGCTTGTGTTTTATATGTAATTAAAAGTTTTTGTCGCTCTTGGTGAGTAATTTTAGTTGCCTTGAGCAACTCTCCGTATTTAACTTGCAATTGCTCAGATGTTTGGGCGGTGACGCAGGGACGCAAAGCCATTAACGGATAATGAAACTGCTTTTTGTTCTTGCCAAACTGTACAGCAACGAGGGGTTGTTCGGGGGGTGCTTCCTCTAGTTTTTGTTTACTAATTGAACCAGTTGCCTTTTCTTTTAGTTCTTTTCTGTGTTCTCCAACCGTTCCTACAATTCCAGTAATAGTACAGTTACCACCTCGTTCAATTTCTTGAACTTTCAAACCAATTAAAAGCTTTTCTGGGTCGTGCCGATAGGGGTGATTCTCTAAGAAGTCAGCTAAATCACCCCTTGATACAATACTGCTGTGAATAGTTAAAGTTAAAGCAGGCTTTAAACCCTCTGGCAATTCAATAGTTTCTGCCCAAAAGTCTAGTTCTCGTATGACTTCTACTCCCTTATCAGATCGAACAGTTATATATGAAAATGGACGAGTTACTTTTAATACTTGAATAGCAAGCTGGGCAAGGATTAAAGGTGTTGCCTGTGGCTGGCGTACCCATTGAATTGAGTAGTAGCGATCGCCAATATCTTCCTTCAATTCCTCTTGAATTTCCAAGAGTACTTTTCGCCATTCATCTTGGCTAGGCATAGGCTGACCCGGTTTAGCCAAAATAAAAAAATATCCATTGTGCCAGGTGACAATAATCTCAGGGAACTTGCGACTAAAACGGAAGCCCAAACGATTGCCATCTTGACGTTCAATCTCTGGAGTCAGTCGAAAGCACATCAAATTAGGTTGCGAGATAGTGAGCGGGAAAATTTCACTAAGAGATGTTGGAGCTTGAGAAACAGAAACGGGCGCAACAGTCATGCAGAAACCTCAAGTTTAGAAAACGAACAAATTGAATTGAATGGGCAGTATTGGCAGTTAATGCCAGGATTGGGTGGAAAAATTCGTTTAAATTCAGATGGGGAATGCCTATAACGTTGCAAATCTTTTTGATGCTGTTGGGATATCCGCGCCATTTCAATCTGAAAAGCGTTTAGGTGACTAGCTGTTGCAGTAATGGGGTCAGACCACTTCTGATTTTCCAAGTTGTAAAACGATGCCACAGCCGGTTGAGTAGGATAGAGAAAGCTTGCTGCTAGCAAGTAAACATATGCTTGTCGTCGGTCAAAGTCAGTTTGACCCGTCTTGAAATCTAAGATGTGCAGCGTGCCATCTTGCTCTTTAAAAATGCAGTCAATAGCAGCGAATAAGTTGAATTGATAATTACCTTGCTCAATTAAAATCGGTTCTGGAAATCCCTCATCACCTCGACTCAACTTGATAATGTTCTTCCCAAAAAGAATGGGATTTGAATAATAGTTTTTCAGGATAGAAATCACTCGCTCTTGAACAACCGCTGACTCTTGGTTTAATTGCAGAATTTCTGCCACTTTCGTAACAGCATCGCTGCGGTATAACATCAGGGGGTCTTGATGAAATTCGTAAACTCCCTGTTGTGCCAGTAGACCAATCCTCTGTGGTGTTGTGTCAGTTGCCAAGAGTGTTGCAACTAATGGTTCACGCGATCGCGCCTTAGTAAAACCTCGCTTCATATCACAATGCCAGCGTTCTTGCCCTATTGGTGGAGCGAACTGTAACCACAGGTTGTAACTAGCAAACGGTCGCCAAGGTGTTGGCATTTTCTTTCCTCCGACAGTTTTTTATGTCCACCATAGTTAATGTTCAATTCGCTTGTTGACTAAGGCAGTCAACCTGCTATTAGACGCTAACTTATGTTGACTAATAAAGTCAACCCCTGATATGATTTGTAGTTAAGTAGGAAAAAACTGTGAATCAAACTTTTGGCAAGGTTATTCGTCAAGCCCGTAGGGACAAGGGGTACAGTCAGCGTGATCTGGCGAAGTTAGTAGATGTGGATTACACCTACCTGTCCAAACTGGAGAATGACCACGCCGCGTATCCCCCCAGTGAAGAGGTCATTAAGTTGTTAGTGCTAACCCTTGATTTAACTGAACGCGAAGAAGAGCTAATGTATCTGGCTGGTCGAATCACAACCGATGACGAGAAAATTTTTGGTGAACTTCTCAAGACTTATAACAAACAAGTACCTGCTTTGCTACGCAGAATGCAGGAAAACCCTGATTTTGCTCAAAAACTTCTTCGGGATGCTACACAATCAGATCAGCAGGAGAAGCCGAATTGAATATATTTAAGCAGTATCGCTTCATTCCCAAAAGCGAAATTGAGTGTCAGGCTAATCACCTTCTCAGTCGGATGCAAGCTACACCTAAATACTCTCCAAGATGGCCTTTTGATGCTACTCGTGTAGCTGATTTTTTGGATATAGGTGTTGTTTGGGAAAGCATACCACCTGATGAAAAAGGGTCAATAGCGGCTCTGATACTGCCTACAAAACGTGAAATTGTAATCAATCAAGATGTTCCAGGACTGCATGGAGGATATGGAGAATCCACATTAGCCCATGAGATTGGACACTGGGAACTTCACATTAACCACAACGCAGTTGGTTCTCTTATAGAACGGTCAGAGCAGGGTATTGAGATAAATATGCAGCCGTTCCTATGCCGTAATGTTAGCGGACAGCTTGAAAAGATTGAGTGGCAAGCTCAGTATTTTGCCAGTTGCTTACTGATGCCTCGATGTAAGTTAGAAGAAACACGAAAGGGACGTGACTTAACTAAGGAGTCTCACCTTGATGCAATGGCACATGAACTTGGAATAACAAAACGTAATTTGAAACATCGTTTAAAAGACCTTGAATGGATTCACATTCCTGAAAATTCTAAGCAAATTTATCTGGGTGATGCTGCACCTAGCAGGGAGACAGGTGCGTTCAGGTAAAAAGTGATGGGGGCAAACCCCCGCAAGCGACAACGCGCACACTTTCAGTAGAGTTTGACCGTGCCAATTTTAGATTGCCGATTTTAGATTAAAAATTATTTCGGTTCATGCCCCGCCCGTAGTGGGCGGAATAAATTCAAAATCCCCAAGCCCCGTGCCCTTGTGGTCACTGCGTCTTTTTCTGCCAGTGAATCAGTAATTATAGTGTTCATGGATGTAATTGAAGCATCTGTTTGTGGGAACACTAAAGTAAAGTGTAGAGCGCTCGTCCTTCAACTCAAAAATTGGCTTCGGGTCTATGTGAATGTAGGTATAAATTAGGGATGCAACCACTCTTCAATCTGGGACAACTTGTATGTCTGCGTGCTGACCCCTCGAGATCCGGGCCAGTAATCGAGATTCTTCCACCAGCAGGGGGACGATCGCGTTACCGTGTCTTCCATTCACCCACTCAAATCCTGGAATACCATGAAGATCAACTGGTTGATGCTGGATCAACTGCAAAAACTACTGGATTATTGGAAACATTAAAAGCAGGACAATGGCTGGATGTACACGGCTTTCGTGCCAGATTGACAGCAGCAAGGCTTTCTCATCCACAAATTGATAATCTCTACGCCCTCCAATCAGCACGCATCAAGTTTATTCCCTTCCAGTTCAAACCTTTACTGCGTTTCTTACGTGCTGACCAGCCCCGCTTACTAATTGCTGATGAAGTTGGTGTTGGGAAAACTATTGAAGCTGGTTTAATACTACGGGAACTTCAAACCCGCCAACAGCTAGACAACATTCTGATTGTTTGCCCCAAAGCCCTCGTTAACAAATGGCGAGCTGAAATGCGCCGTTTTGATGAAGATTTTCGACCACTGACTTCAGAAACTTTTTCCTATTGCCTGCGGGAGACTGATTTAGATGGCATTTGGCCCTTGCAGTATTCACGCGCCATAGTCCATTTGGAACTCCTGAGAATTGATAAATATCTCAAGGGAATGAAGGGGCGACGGCCTAGCCCCGGATTAATGACACTTAATCCATCCCCCCGCTTTAGTCTGGTTATTGTTGATGAAGCACATCATCTTAGAAATACAGGGACTAGCTCTCATGAAGTAGTGAAATTTCTTTGCGACATTAGTGAAGCTGTGATATTTCTTTCCGCTACTCCTTTGCATCTTGGCAATCGCAACCTCTATACATTGCTCAATCTGCTACGCCCAGACCTGTTTCTTGATGAGACAGTGTTTAATGAAATGGTGCAGCCTAATCAGTATCTCAATCAGGCTATCCGGCATATTCGTAATCACGCTCCTGAAGATACTTGGCAAACTTCAGCACTCAAAGCATTGCGAGATGCTGCAACAACAACTTGGGGTGAGCAGGTACTCAGCCAAGATCCTCGATTTATGGACTGGTATCAAAAGTTTAGGGGTGGGGTAACGTTTACTGATGCAGACCGAATTAATTGTCTGCGGGATTTAGAAGAAGTGCATTCACTAGCTCATGTAATGAATCGTACTCGTAGACGGGACATTGGGAGATTTACAATTCGTGAGCCACACACGATTTCTGTACCCTTTACACCGGAACAGGAAGAGTTTTATCAGGCGTTGATTGAATTTCGTCGAGAAATGCTTTCTTTAGACTATGAAGAACAAGTAATACGGCTGATCACCGATACTTTAGAGCGTCAGGCGGCGAGTTGTTTGCCAGCCCTTGTACCTACACTCAATAAATTTATCTTGACTGGCAAATTTGCACTCTCTGATATTAGTGACGACATTGAAACAGAGGATGAGGATACTAAACTTCTCCCCTATTTGCTGGAGAAAGCCAAAAACCTGCGTAGCCTATCTGCTGCCTTGCCACCAAATGATCCAAAGTTAGAGCAGTTATTAAAAATAATAGAAGAAACATTAGAGGGTAAGGGTTCTGGCAAAGTATTGGTTTTCTCGTTCTTTTTGCATACCTTGGCTTATCTGCAAAAGCAACTGCAAGGTGCTGGTTACAGAGTAGAAGTAATTACTGGAAAGGTGGAAGATGCAAAAAGAGAACACTTACGAGAGCGATTCCGCTTGCCCCGCGACAACCCAGATGCACTCGATATCCTTTTATCTTCTGAGGTAGGTTGTGAAGGACTAGATTATGAATTTTGCGATCGCTTGGTAAATTACGATATCCCCTGGAATCCTATGCGGATTGAACAACGCATTGGACGAATTGACCGCTTTGGTCAGCAAAGCGATAAGGTACTCATATTTAATTTTGTCACACCAGGCACTGTTGAAGAACGCATTTTCTTCCGTTGCTTTGAACGATTGGGCATCTTTCAAGACACAATTGGGGATTTAGAGGAAGTGCTGGGAGATGTTGTACAAGATTTAACTCGTCTGGCACTTGACCCCAAACTCAGCCCCGAACAAGCTGAACAGAAAGCACAACAAATGGCAGACAATGTACTCCGCCTAGCAGAAGAACAGCATCGCCTGGAAGCAGAAGGTGGTTCATTCTTGGGGCTTGATGAGGGGTTTACTTCGGATATTGACACGCTAGTTGCTCAAGACAAATTTGTTTCTGCTGATGATTTACGCCAGCTGATTGAAATGTTTGTGGAACAGCCGACATTGGGAGGACAAATTACTGTTGATAGTCGGCATTCAGGACTCCATCGGCTACGCCTGAACAAAGATGGACGAGGGGAACTGCTTAAAAAAGTGCGATCGCTCAAACAGTCAGACCGTTCCACAGTTACTTTCACACGTTGGCTCGAAGGTAACGATCCTTATTGGCTACTCACCTTTGACCAGAAAACTGCTCTCGAACAGAGGGAGATTCCATTTATCACGCCGATTCATCCTCTAGCACGGGTGGCGATTTCTCATTGGGCGACTATAGATGAGCCACTCGTCACGCAAGTTGCTATTTATGATAATACAGTGCCACTAGGACAGTACCTTTTTGTTTGTGACCTCTGGGAAACGGTGGCTGTGCGCCCAGAAGTGCGACTAGTAGGAAATGCTTGCAATCTTGATAAATTGTGTTTTGCACCCGAAGTTTCAGACGCCCTAGTGCGATTGTTGAGCCACGCTGTACAACCAGCAGAATATGTTAACTTCCCAACTTCTTTAGTCGATTCTGGTATTCAACAGCTTGATGAAACTGTACACCAGTATCGCTTAAACGAACTCTGTAAGTTACGAGAGAGAAACAATACGTTATTAAATTGCAAACTTGCTAGCCTTGATGCTTACTACCAAAATCGTATTCAGCACGTAGAAAATGAATTAAATCAGGCTAAAGAAGAGCATATTATTCGGATGAAAGAGTCGGAGCGATCGCGTATTCAACGAGATTACGAAACCAAGCGATCTGACTTAGACAACCGCCGTGAAGCAGACATTATTACTCAGCGGGTTGCTGTAGGAATTTTATTAGTACAAGGGGTCGTCACAGATGGTTAGCAATTACAAAGAACTTACTGAAGAAAATATTAGAAGATATGGTACTGACATAGATGAGTACGGACCTGTCTTTCTTACTAGTTTGTACAGTGACAGAACGCACTTTATTTATGAATTACTTCAAAATGCAGAGGATGCGGGAGCTACAAAGGTAAATTTTAAATTATTTAATGACCGCCTTGAAGTTTATCACAATGGTAGATTATTTACAGAAGCAGATGTTCGGGGTATCTGTGGACTAGTGAAGAGTACCAAAAAGGAAGACCTAACAAAAATCGGTAAATTTGGTATTGGCTTCAAGTCAGTCTATGCCTATACTGATTATCCAGAAATTCACTCAGGCGATGAACATTTTTTTATTGAACATTATGTTAGACCTCATGCTGGAACCAGTTATGTTATATCTGGAGAATATACTACTCTTTTTATTATTAATTTTAACCGACAAGATTTATCTAAGGTAGCTGCTTACCAAGAGATTGGAACTCACTTACAAAAGTTCAATCCGCGCAATTTGCTATTTTTACGTCATATTGAAAAAATTTCTTGGCATCTAGAAAAGGGACAACAAGGAGTATACAAGCGAGATATTTTAAAACATAATGCTGGTTATCAACGAGTTACTGTTAAACTAGATACATCTTTTAATAATACTCAAGAGACTTGGCTTGTCTTTGATAAATCAGTTGATTCTCAGCCTACTCTCAAAGTCGAGGTTGCTTTTCTTCTCCAGAAAGATAAAAAAACTCAGCAAGAGCAGATTGTTCCTGTATCAAATTCTCAATTAGTAGTTTTCTTCCCAACAGAAAAAGAAACTCATTTGAATTTTTTAGTACAGGGTCCTTATCGTACTACACCAGATAGGGCAAAAATTCCTCCTAATGATACCTTCAACCGGGAACTAATTGAAACTACTGCTGATTTGGTAGCTAGTATTCTTCCAAACTTAAAAGATATAGGATTACTCACGGTAAATTGTTTACAAACCCTTCCTATACGTGCATCTGAATTCCCAGAAGATGCTATGTTTTACCCTGTATTTAACAAGGTATGTGAAGCCTTTAAAGAAAATGCCTTGTTACCTACATATGACGGACGTTATATTCCAGCTACACAGGCTAAGTTAGCTCGAAGTGCAGCACTTCGTAAACTCCTTTCAGATACTCAATTACAACAACTCTATGGAGATAATTATACATGGCTATCTGATGAAATATCTGAAAATACTACTCCTGAACTCTGTCGTTATATCAGGGATGTGCTGAAAGTAGAAGGGATAGACCCTGAAAAGTTTGCTTCAAAATTTAACCCAGATTTCATTGAAAAGCAGTCAGATGATTGGGTAGCAAATTTTTATATCTTCCTTACAGGTCAAGAAGCACTTTGGAAAGTAGAAACATATAGGCAAAACCCACAACTAGTAAACAAACCTTTTATCAGGTTGCAGAATAATAAGCATGTAACACCATTTGATTATCATACTAAAAGACCAAATGCCTATTTGCCAACTGATGTACCAACAAGTTTTCAAACTGTTAAAAGAGAAATTGTAGTAATTCCAGAAGTTAAGACTTTTTTAGAAAGATTAGGTTTAGAACAGCCTAGCAGTTATATAGAAGTCCGTGATAAAATCATCCCTCGTTACAAAGTATTAAAACAAATTGATAAAACACAAAACGAGAAAGATATTCAAACAATTGAACACGCGTTAGAATCATCATCATCAACAGAGAAAAAGCAGTTAATAGTAGAACTTAAAAAAACGCCATTTCTCTCTGCTGTCAATGTAAAATCAAATCTAGAAGAATATCAGCCTCCTGAAAAAATATACTTTCGTTCCCAGAATTTAGAAATGTACTTTGAGGGTAATGAAGCAGCTTGGTTTTTAGATAATAAAATCTCTATTGACCAGGAGCTACTGCTTGAACTAGGTGTTAGTGATAAAGTTCGTTTGTATTATATTCCACCTAATGCTGAGGGTTACGTCATTATTTCTGAAAGTAGGGGGAATCACAAGCGAGGAATTAAATTTGATCCTGATTTTTCAATTGATGGTTTAGCTCACGCTTTAGAAAATCCTACATTTGATAAATCTATCTATATTTGGAATGAGATTTTGTTACCTCATCGGCAAAGATTAAGAGGCGATATTGAAATTTCTTCCTATAAAACATACCAAAATTCCAAAAAAGAAACGCTGTTTTCAAAAGTAGGTAATATTGCTTATTCCAAGACTTGGCTTCCAAATTTGGATAAAAGATTCTTTCAACCTTGTACGTTGTCAGTTGATGATTTACCTGATAATTTGATTAGAGATAAAGATAAAGATAGCGAACTGCTCGCATTTTGTTTAGGTGTGAAACCAACAGCAGAATTGGTAGATCAAGCTAATAAAGCAGGCATAGAACCAATACTACTTGATTATTTAATCAAAAACCCACGCGCCCGTAAGCAATTAATTGAAAAATTAATTAAGGGTAGATCATCCGAAGGAGCAGAAAAAAATGGATCAGGACAAACAACAAATTATGTTAATGGTACTTCGCCAGAACCAGAAGCACCTAGTATTGACTACATAACCGCTCTTAAGGAAGTATTTTCACAACCTGGTAAAACTCAATTAAATGAGGCTTTAGAACCAAGTCCAGTTGTTAATCCTGAAGCGCGTTTACAAAAGATACAAGATAGTATTCGCAATGATAAAGAGAACGAACCATCCGCTATCGAAAGATTCAAGAAAATTGAATCTAAGACATGGGAGGGAAAAAATAAAGAGATAGTAACTTTCCTCAAGGAAACGTACAACGGGAAATGTCAAATTTGCTCTGAAACCTTCCCAAAGCGAAATGGCGAACCATATTTTGAGAGAGTATATTTAGTTTCTTATACCAAAGCAAGATGGATTGACCAACCCGGTAATGTTCTTTGCTTGTGTCCTACCTGCTGCGCTAAGTTCAAGCACGGTTCAGTCGACCCAGGAGATGATATCGAAGAGCAAATTAATTCACTTCCCTTAACAGGAGGAAAACTGCACATTGAACTCTGTGGTCAAGACACATACATCACATTTTTGGAAAGACACATAATTGCACTTCAAGGTTTGTTAAAGGGGGCTATAGGTTCGGTTCAGTAAATTCGTAAATTAATGGTGATGAACAACTTATCTAAGTAAAAATACTGTAATAATATTAATTAAAATTTGCGTACAATCTAAAGCCAATAATGAATAGATTACAAGTTGTATAGTAAGGTGCGTTGTGTCAGTCCGAACAGAATTGCTACTCAATCTCAGACAGGAAGTTCTTGGCCCCAGAGAGTCTTGCTATGAGGTACTGCCCAGCCAGCAAGATCCACGCAATGAATTTATCACTGGTGTCCTCATTCCCAGGGATGCCAGCGATGAAGATGCTAAAGAGATTGAGGGGGAAGCAGAAATATTAGGGACTGGAATGGACGACTATGGCGAGGATGAATCAGATCAAGATAGTCCTGTAGCTGCTGCTGCACCTGTCTTAGATCCAAAATCACAACCTCGTTCTTTAGGTATTTCTTTTATTGTTAGTGCTACGAAAGGGATTGAACCAACAATAGAAATTTGTGCAACTTGGGCGCGATATCGTTCTGAGAGAAATCCCCAAGGAAATCAGGTCTTTAAGCGAATTCCCAATTTTTATCTCACCCCTGAACCGATTTCTATCACAAACAACTTAACGATCTCCGAAATTGACGCAGTTAAAATCACAATTCGGAGTGTTCCTCGCTCTGATAACACCTACAAAGTATCAATTTACCTAGTTAATGAGACTTCTTTAATTGACCCACTGAGTGAGTCGGGAAAGAGACGCTTTGAGACTGGCGACCTAATTTTTCAACCTCAAATTCGGGTTGTGACTGGAGAAAATGCAAAGCTTTTGCCTTTTGATAGTTTTCAGCCTTCTGATGAGACTCCTGAACTCGGAAGTCTTCAGGAAGAAGACGAGTCATTAGAATTGATATACCGAGAATATCTTGCCTATGCGCGGGGTCACTTGTGTGCAGCCATTTGGAAAGAAATAGACCCTGAGCGCCCCTGTAAAGAAGAAAATTTACTGCAATGGATTGATGGTTTTCCTGTACAGTTTAAATGTGGAAAACAGCAATGGCAGAAGTTTAGTCTGCCAGACTGTAGAACAGAATATGTACCTTGCTACCCAGTTGAATCCCCTGCAATTGATTGGGAATCTGAAATAGAACAGATTCCAGACCTAAATACTGCTACCCTGGCACAAGCATGGAATTCAACCGTAATGCGTGCAGCATTACAGCCTCTAGTTGACGGTTATGCAGCCTGGATTCATCAACAACAAACTACGGTCAGTCAATTAGAGCCTAGATATCATCGAGCCGCTAATCGACATCTGGAAAACTGTCGCATAACTCAGCAGCGAATACAAGAAGCTATTGAGTTAATTATTCAAAATGAAGAAGTAAGACTGGCTTTTTGTTTTGCCAATAAAGCGATTAATCTTCAGGCATCTTGGAGAAGGCCAGGACATGATTTTACTTGGAGACCTTTCCAGCTAGCATTTATTCTAATGAATATCCCGGCGATCGCTGATCCTTTACATCAAGATCGCCAAACTTGTGACTTACTAGCTTTCCCAACAGGTGGTGGTAAAACTGAGGCATATTTGGGTCTAGCTGCTTTTACACTAGGATTGAGAAGACTACGCTCTGGTAAAGATTCTTCTAAAGAGCCAACTGGACAGGGCGTTAGTGTAATTTCTAGGTATACCCTGAGACTATTAACAATTCAACAATTTCGTCGCGCTTTAGGGTTAATCGTTGCTTCCGAAGTGCTACGAGTTGAAAACTTAGGAATGGGTTCTCCAGTGGGATGGCGACCGAAGGATTGTCAGCGAAGCGACCATCATATTTGGGGAACAACTCGCTTCTCTGTCGGACTGTGGGTAGGTGGTAGTGTAACCCCTAATCGCTTGAAAGATATATACATTCCCAACAGTCCCCCTTTGTTAGGTGCTATTTCAGCATTGAAAGGCGAAACAGGAGTAGAAGGCGACCCAGCTCAGATTCTTAACTGCCCTTGTTGTGGGTCAATCCTAGCCATACCAAGAGACGGATTACTTGGAGGAAAGACACACACAATTCATCTAGTTATGCAGGGAGCAGTTGCTAACCCATCAATTTCTCATCAAACAGAAAACTGGGAAGAACTTGAATCCGAACCAATTTTTTCTTTTGCTCCTGTCGTCAATTCTAGTAACTATATAACCCTTTCCCTCAGTCTGAACATAAAAAAAGGGTCAAAACTTTCAGTAGGGAAGCTGGAGGGATGGTGGAGAGATAAAATTCAGCCCCAGTTAAACTCTTTAAATTTAGTCCCTTTTAGAATCAGCCGACCTGGATATTTCAAGAGAAGTCATATAGGAATTCGCAATGGTTCAGAAAATATAGAAAACTTTGAAATTTATTGCGCCAATCCAAATTGTGACCTGAACAACCAAAAAATCTGGAATGAAAAAGTTCCCCTTGCCTTTAATGAAAAGCGTAATCAGCAAAATAGTGCTGCTGATAAACTGACTTGGGAAAAACCTCTTGAAGCTTTTAAAGCCTACACAAACTTCTCTTCAAGAATTCCAATTTCAGCCTATACAGTTGACGACCAAGTTTATTCCCGTATTCCCTCACTGTTAGTAGCCACAGTTGATAAATTTGCCCGTTTAGCCTTTGAGCCAAGAGCAAGTGCGCTCTTTGGAAACATCAATCATTACAATAGCAGGTCTGGTTTTTATCGTGATAATGCAGGGGCTAGCGATCCTAAAAGCCATAATAAAGCTGTAAATCCACTCCTGCCACCTGATCTCATTCTTCAAGATGAACTTCATTTAATAGAAGGGCCACTTGGTAGCATGGTTGGGCTTTACGAAACAGCAGTTGATACTCTATGTGAACGGATGTATCAGGGTCAACTTGTCAGCCCTAAATACATTGCTTCCACTGCAACAGTGCGACAGTCCCAATCGCAAGTACAATGTCTGTTTAACCGCTCTGTTTTTCAATTCCCGCCTCCTGCTTTATCAGCGGACAACAGTTTTTTTGCTCGAACACCAAGGAATGTTCATCCATTAGAGATAGATGCTAATGGCAAGCATCCTAGTGGTCGCCTTTATGTAGCTGTTTGCGCTCCAGGGAAGGGCGCTCAAACTCCTATTGTTCGGATCTATTCATCAATGTTTCAGAGCATTGAGCAGCTGAAACAGGCAGGATATAGCGATAGTGACTGCGACCCATTTTGGACGTTGGTAGGCTACTTTAATGCGATTCGGGAATTGGCAGGTGCTGTCACACTTTATCGTCAAGACATTCCTGAACGACTGCGGCACAATGCAGACATTATGGAAGTGACCGGACGAGAACTAGAAGAAGCGATTGAACTTTCCAGTCGCATGGATTCTACTGAATTACCTGGTTTACTTAGCAGCCTGTCACTGCCATTACCAGATGCCAGAGATGCTGTTTTGAGTACCTCCATGTTCGGTACTGGCGTTGACATTGACCGCTTGGGTTTAATGGTGGTTAATGGTCAGCCAAAAACTACTTCATCTTATATCCAAGCTACAGGTCGTGTAGGTCGTTCAACTGGAGGGCTGGTGATTACTTTCTTTAGAGCCAGTCGTCCCAGAGACTTAGATCATTATGAATTTTTCACTGGCTATCATAGGGCGATTTACCGTTATGTGGAGCCGATTACGGTGACTCCCTTTGCCTCTAGAGCCAGAGAACGGGGGATTGGACCAGTAGCAGTGGCATTACTGCGACAAGCTAGAACAATTCAGGGAGTAAATGTTGTATCTCAATGGGCGGCGGATGCTAGTCACATTGGAAATGCTCGTAACTCATCTGAGTTGGGATGTATTACCGAAGTTATTAAAAGGCGATCGCAAATTCAGCTAGAAACTCGTCGTCCACCAGAAGACCAAGTTAATGGCGAGGTGCAAAGAGGATTAGACCGATGGGAAAATATTGCACAACAAGAAAACAATTTGGAATATGTAGAGTACGCGATTAACAAGCCTCCTACAAAGTCTGTTGTGTTAGGAGATGAGCAACATCAGCAACAAGGTTTTACATTTGTCTTTCGCAACTCTCCCCAGTCTTTGCGTGAAGTCGAATCCATGACGCGCTTTGGCTCTATTTCAATGAATCAGCAAAATCAAGCCAATCAAGGAAAAAGTTAAACTATGGCAAGTAAAGGTCAATCTTTGCGTCCTTCACAATACATTACCACCTTTGGACCAGGTAGTATTCTAGAAACACCAGATGGCCCAGTGGTGATTGCAGCACCAAGCCAATCCAAGTTATTTGATAATGGGCGCAGACCTGAAGATTATGAAATTACAGACTTGAGGCTCTCCCAAACCTTACTCAATGGCAATAAAATTTTCTATATTCCCTCCAATGCTGATTTAGGAAAACCTGAAAGCATTTCAGTTTACCAAACTTACCATTTTCCCACTTGGTCTTTATGTACAAAACATGGGATTCTCTATCAACATAGAAGAGAGGAAAAAGTTGGTTGCCCAAGTTGTGGACAACTACAAAATTCTTATAAGGCTTGGGATAAATCTCGTGAGGAGGCAGTCAGATTTGTTCTAGCTTGTTCTCATGGACATCTGAATGAAGTCCCGTGGCGCTCACTGATAAAACATAAACGCGAATGTCAGGGAGCAGACTTTTACAAATGGGAAGGGGGTGGAGGTGCGATCAGAAATATACAGATTATCTGTCCCAATTGTGGCGGAGCAGAAAATTTTGGGAAAGCTTACTCTAGAGAATTTCAATGTAGTGGTAGATTTCCAGAACGAAGAGAAGATCCAGCAGGATGTGAGAAACGAGCCAAAATTATTCAACGTGGTGCTGCTAACTTAAGGGTGTCTGAACTCCGAACTGCCCTAACAATTCCACCACTGGATACCGCCCTACATCGCTTACTACAAAGTCGAGCTATTCTTGCTGCTTTGCCTATCAATATAGAATCAAAATCTCAAATTGTTCAGATGTTGGATAAATTGGTGGAAAGACGACTTTTAGACCCAACATCTGCTGAAACTATTAAGCGATACAGTGAACGAGAAATCCTTGATGCTGTCAATGATGTTCTTAATGAACAAACAAGACAACACAACGCAACTGAAGAAAACCTGAAACAAGAAGAGTTTAAAAGTCTGAGTAACGCTGCTTGTTATGGCGCTCCACCGCATCGTTCAGATAAACCAGGTGGTCCAAATCAGTTTGAAGTTTACCACGAAAATGTGGAGACATTCACGTTAAATTCAGGACGAATTTTACGGGTTACACCCCTTAGTCGCTTGCGGGTGGTAATGGTACAGGTTGGTTATACACGACCGATTAGCACAGATAAGGATGATCCACAGCCTAAAGTTGTACCTGTTGAGTATAGACCACCTGATGAAAGTATCGCTTGGCATCCAGGTGTTGAGTTATTTGGTGAAGGTATTTTTTTAGATTTGATATCTACAGAAGAACCAAAAGGCATTTCCGAACATTTTCCTTTAAAAGGGTCGGCTTATAGTCGTTGGTTGTCAGCTTATAACTCCACTGATGGCTACCGAAAAATTAAGGCTATGCCGGGATCTCAAACGAGTTATTTACACCCTGTTTTTGTCTGGTGGCATACACTAAGTCATCGTTTAATTACAGCACTATCAGTGGATTCTGGTTATTCGTCAGCAGCTATTAGGGAACGAGTTTACACCTACACGGAAAATAATAAGACCGTTGGTGGTTTACTACTTTATACAGCCCAATCTGGAGGGGATGGTACATTGGGAGGACTAATCGGTTTAGTGCCTCATTTTGAACGTATTCTTAAGTCTGCTCTACGCAATGTAGATGCTTGCTCTAATGACCCAATTTGTATTGAAGAAGAATTTGGAGAAGATAGAGTTAATGGCTCTGCTTGTTATGCCTGCCAGTTCATTTCTGAAACTTCTTGCGAACACAGAAATACTTTACTTGATAGGCAGTTACTACTGGAAAATTTACCATGAATCATGTAACTATATTTACCTTGGATGGAGACAGGGATATGCTCAGTTAAATCGATCTTGAAAGATAGAGGTTAACACTATATCTAAGTGCTTTGATAGTATTATCACTTTTCTATCTATAATTATTGCCAATTTAACTAGCTAATGACTTGCTTTGTAAGCCTTGATCTGCTCAACAATAGGTCTGGCGATCGCCTCAGCCAAAAAAGGGGGTACAGAATTACCAACTAACTCAAACATCCTAGTCATAGGCGCATCAAATACAAAGTCATCAGGAAAACTTTGAAGTCTAGCAGCTTCTCTCACAGAAAGGCTTCTAGTTTGAGTTGGATGAATATAAGCTAAACAATCTCTTTGCATATGTGCAGTTAATGTCCATGAGGGTTCATTCCACTTCAAACGTTTATACTTATCATTAAAAATATCAGAGCGATAGCGTCTAACTGATTCGGGCAAGTCTTTATATTTACCACCTTGAGTCAACATTTCAAATATAGCTAGGTCTTTTTCGTTATGAGCGCGACATATATGATTCATAACACCCTCTCCCTGTTGTTTTCTAATCCTCATCTTCTCTTGATACTCAGACTGGGGCGGACAATTATATGGCATTTCAACGTCAACCTGCTTTGGTCCCGAAATTTTACTCCTCAAAGCCATAGATACAGGTTTAAGTTCTGGTAAGTCTCCAATAGCATCTCCTACTGAAATTGGACGGACTATATTTCTTTGAGGGAACTCAAAACTCAGGTTGGTATTTTTGCGCTTACCAACAATAAACAGGCGTTTTCTAAGTTGAGGAACACCATAATCAGAGGCAATTAATATCCTTGGTTCAAAAAGGTCATAACCTGGATAATCATGCTGATGAACAGGTAATCCATTTTCTAACTCTCGAATAATCGTTGGAAATATTTTATTGCTTTTAAGTGTATTGACATTTTCAATTACAAAAAAAATAGGCTGATAATAATTTAAAAAATCAATAAATATTTTGTATAAGAAGTTCCTTGGATCATTTCTTACCTTTAATTCAGGATCATTTCCTCGCTGTCGTTCTAAAGACTTCATTTTACCAATACCAACAACTGAAAATCCTTGGCAAGGTGGTCCTCCAATTAAAATATCAACTTCACCTGGTTTAATCGGAAGCTCTAAAAAATCAACATTTCTGACATCTTGAGCATCCAGTTCCAATCTACAGTTCGGAAAATTTCTATGATGTGTCCTGATAGCATGTGGATTATTGTCAATTCCTCCCAAAATTTGACAGCCAGCATTCTGAAAACCTAAACTCATTCCACCTGCACCGCAAAAGATATCGAGTACAGTGGGATATTCAATTTTCATCTGAACTTTCTTTGACATTCACGCTGAATTTTATGTATTTTTTTTGACCAGATCAGATTATTATATTTTTATTTCCTTTCATCGGTAAAAATAAAAATATAATTTTTTTTGAATGTTTAAAACAAATTACCATTGAACAAGCTACAAATTAACCAGAATAAAAGGGTTGCAATTCAAGACAACCACCGCCCAGCTTGAAAAACCGCACGCTTTCCGAAGGTAGTGGGAGAGATTGTAGCTTTCATGCAAGTCCAAAGAGCGCCAAAACACCACACCACAACCTTTACTGTATAAAAATGCGTTTAATCGACTAAAACAGCCGCCTTGTGGTTCTACCTTCTGGCAGAACCACAAGGCGGGCATCTACGGCAACATACGGATGATCGCAATCCTGCTAGAGTTAATTTTAGATTTTTGCGTACTCAAATACTTAGTCAAATAGTACAGAACTGCCAGAGTGAAGACAGTGTTTTGATTTTTGCGTACTCAAATATCCAAAAAACTAAAATAGACAATCAACCACCAAACTCAGGTACAGTAATTAATAAAATCGAAATTTTAAGTTTTTGCGTACTTAAAATTTCAGATTTTTAAAATTTCAAGTTTTCAGCAGTTTAAAACTTTACTGCCTGGAGGTATCATGATTATCACAGTCGCTTCGTTCAAAGGAGGGGTGGGCAAAACTACAACAGCCGTCCACCTAGCAGCTTACTTACAAACCAAAGGGGAAACATTACTGATTGACGGCGACCCAAACCGTTCTGCTAGCGGTTGGTCAAAACGTGGCGCTCTGCCCTTCAAAGTGATTGATGAGCGGCAAGCTGCAAAGTATGCGAAGAATTACCAGCACATTATCATTGACACCCAAGCAAGACCGGAACAGGAAGATTTAGAAGCACTTGTGGAAGGATGTGATTTACTTGTGCTTCCTACTACCCCGGATGCTTTATCACTTGATGCCCTGATGCAGACTGTTACTACTCTCAATTCGTTAGGTGCTGATAAATTTCGCATCCTTATTACTCGCGTTCCACCTAAACCCCGGCGAGATGGAGAAGAAGCAAGGGCAATGTTAACTGAGGCTGGATTACCTCTATTTAAGGGTAGTGTCCGTGATGCAGTTGCCTTTCAAAAAGCCGCGTTAGCTGGTGTACCAGTTAACAAAATTTCTGACCCACGCGCCAAAATTGCTTGGCGAGATTATCAAAGCATCGGTCAGGAGGTGATGAAGTGAGCAAATTCAAAGGTATTTTGGATGCAGCAAAGGGTCGTGAACCTGAACCGGAGCCAGAAAATCAAAGCCAGGAAACAGAAATTCAATTGCTAGAAGTTCAACAACCTGAAAAGGTAGAACGAAAGCCAGTTGCCCAATTGCAAACCGAACCGCCAAAACGGGGACGACCCAAAGCCAAACGCTCTGACCCTGACTATGAGCAGGTAACTGCTTACATTAAAAGAAATACTCACACAGCAGTCAAAATTGAACTGTTAAAGTCCAGTCAGAATGGCGAAAAGCGGGAGTTTAGCGAACTTGTTCAAGATTTGCTAGAGCAATGGCTAAATTTGCGTACCTGAAATTTCAGATATTCAAAAACTTGAAAAGTTAAATTTTTAGATATTTGAGTTTTTGACTATCTGACTTCAAGGCGATGCCTACGGCGGTAAACTACGCAGTCCAGTAAAAGCTGAATGTGGCGATGCTTGTTGGCAAGCAAGCCACTGCGCGTCTATGTATGGCTTGCACTGCTTCTCAAAATCCTTATGAAAAATCCACCAAGGAGGTACTGCCCCTCCTATATCTGTGTTATCAGCACAGCGCCTCACTTTTCGGCTTCAGGTGGAAGGCGGAAGATGGAGGAATTGAACCCCCAGGTGTTGCCCTGCTCTAGTTTTCAAGACTAGTTGCCCTCCCTTGAGCAGCATCTTCCATATAAACAAGGGGTATCTGAGGAGACTTGAACTCCCTAATGACTGGTTCCACAAACCAGCGCCGCGACCGCTTTGGCTTCAGATACCAAGAGTGGATACTGGTCGGATTTGAACCGACATCTTTCTGCTTGCAAGGCAGACGCTTTCCCAGTTAAGCTACAGACCCATGAGCAGGAGTGGTAGGGGTCGAACCTACATTGGTCGATTTAGAAGATCGATGCCCTCATCCATTAGGCGACACTCCCATAAATTGGTAGCCCCGGCAGGGATTGAACCCGCGACTTCCTCTTTGTAAGAGAGGCACTCTCCCAACTGAGTTACAGGGCTAAGAAAGCGATCGACGAGATTTGAACTCGTACCTAGAGTTTGGAAGACTCAAATGCTGCCATTACACCACAATCGCATTGAAGCTGGTGACAGGAGTTGAACCTGCAACCTACTGATTACAAATCAGTTGCTCTGCCAATTGAGCTACACCAGCACTAATTTGGTGACGGGGGCAGGAGTTGAACCTGCCGATGTTCAGGTTATGAGCCTGACGAGCCACCGTTGCTCCATCCCCGCATATTCACCAATACCCCTGACTGGATTTGAACCAGCAACTTCCAAATTTTAAGTTTGGCACCTCTTCCACTTGGGTTACAGGGGTAAGTTTTGGTGGGCGCTACAGGGGTCGAACCTGTGTCAGCCTGATTAAGAGTCAGGAGCATAACCGTTCTGCCAAACGCCCAAGATTGGATGGGTCGCCCAGGGGTTGAACCTGGATGAATCCGCTTAAAAGGCGGCTGCATACCCGCTCTGCCAACGACCCAATTTGGTACTCCCGACAGGAATTGAACCTGCAAAAATTCCGTCCCTCAAACGGAAGCGTTTACCAATTTCGCCACGGGAGTATAGTTGGGCAAATGCCCAGTACCCTTGGTGGGAGTTGAACCCACAAAATCTGGTTTCTGAGACCAGCACGTTTGCCAGTTTCGTCACAAGGGCAAATGGTCGGGATGGTAGGATTTGAACCTACGGCTCCTTGTCCCCAAAACAAGGCTTCTAGACCACTGAATTACATCCCGATATCTGGTACTCCTGACGGGAGTCGAACCCGTACACAGACTGTTTTTGAGACAGCCGCCTCTTCCAGTTGGGCTACAGGAGTATAAGCTGGGAAGGAAGGAATCGAACCCTCAAACTTCGCATTCAAAGTGCGACGGCTTTGCCTGTTTGCCTACTTCCCAATAAATAAATGGCTGCCTCAGCAAGAGTCGAACTTGCAACCTCGCGGTTAACAGCCGCTTGCTCTGCCATTGAGCTATGAGGCAATGTGCCAGTCCCCCAGATCCGGATTGAACGGATGACCTTCTGTTCTTGTCTTTCAGACACGCTACGCGAACAAACAGACGCTACTACCAACTGAGCTACCAGGGGATAAGGCGAGAACGGAGAGACTTGAACTCTCAATCTTCAGTTTCGTAATCTGAGATGTTATCCAGTTACACCACGTTCTCATAAGGCGGAGAGAGAGGGAGTTGAACCCACAGTGGACTTACATCCACGACTGTTTAGCAAACAGCTTGCCCTGCCAATAGCAATCTCTCCAGAATGGGCCGGGCTGGAATTGAACCAGCAATACTGAACGCGGCTGTTTTACAGACAGTTACCTACACCAATAGGCGAGCCGACCCATAAATTTGGTAGTGCAGACGGGACTTGTTCGCGTTAGCGTTCCCGGAGGGTACCCGCTAATTACACGCTTGAAAGACGTGCCGCTCGGCCACTTCGCTTCTGCACCAAGAGAGAAATTTCTACCACGTACAAGTTTGAGAAGCTGTTTTTAACAGCCTCCAGGTTTGGTTTGGCGGAGGCTGTAGGAGTCGAACCTACTTCGGTTTTATAGACCGATTAACCAGTTTGTAAGCTTCTCGTGTTGGGGCACGTAATAGAACGCACAGACAAGGATTTGAACCCTGACTAAAGGTTTTGGAGACCCTGGTGCTGCCGTTACACCATCTGTGCATTTGGTAGCAGTGGCGAGAGTCGAACTCACATATACCAAGTTATGAGCTTGGGGCTTTGCCGTTAAGCTACACTGCAACGTTTGGAGTCCAGGGCGAGAGTCGAACTCGCACAGTCGGTTTTGCAGACCAACACCCTACCATTAGGCGACCTGGACATACTACGAGGACGACAGGAATCGAACCTGTGACCACTTGCCTCGGAAACAAGCGCTCTTTCCGACTGAGCTACATCCTCATTTGGAAGCCTTGACGGGAGTTGCACCCGCTTCTCCTTGACTGAGAATCAAAGCGACTTGTCTATTTGTCCACAAGGCTACACGGGGATGATGAGATTTGAACTCACGATCTTTCGCTCGACAGGCGACTGCTTTAAACCAGACTAAGCTACACCCCCACGTTGGATGGCAATTATTTAGTTTTCATGGTTCAGAAGTGTTTGCGCTATGCCTTTTTGAGAGGCTGTAGTGCTTTACTACATTTATACTACACAATGTATTATAAGATGTCAAGGGCATACTACAAACTTTTTGAAAGAACTGAGAGGGCAGTGTTACGTAATCGAGCTTATTGCCCTCTCTGACTAGTAGTTCGCCAAGGAAACTTGGCGGGGTAAAGGGGAAGGGGGAAGGGGGAAAGGGTTTAAATCCCTTACCCTTTTCCCTTTACCCTTTTCCCAGTCCTCACTTAGCATTTTTGGGTTGGCAGACTACTAGGTTTGAAGTTAATTACTCGTTCTCACTCAGGCGTTGTGTGTTCCAAAACTGTTCGGCAAATGCAACTGCTGGGTGAATTGGGGCTTTAGGCTTGCTTTTGAGTACCATTCCAGCTTCATACGGTAAGCGATCGCTCTTTGTAGAGTTACAACGCTCACAAGCTGTCACAACGTTGTCCCAGGTATGTTGTCCACCTTTTGAACGGGGAATTACATGGTCAAGCGTTAGATGCTTGGTGTTACCACAGTATTGACAGGCGTGATTATCGCGTCTCAAAACCTCACGACGGTTGACAGGCGGGACTTTCCAATGCCGTTCCGGATTACCAACAGTCAAGCGAATGTGTTCAGGTACTTGTAGTACGACGCTGGGCGATCGCACTTCCCACTGCTTTGTAGTACCAAAATTCACTGATTCTGCTTGACCTGTGACTAACAGCACGATTGCTCGTTTGATGTTGATGCGTGCTAGTGGTAAGTAGTTCTTGGAGAAAACCACAACTGAATTTTGTAATATGTGTGGTTGCCCAAAAGGTGGTTGAGCTTCCATAAGTTAATTCACTCCTAAAAAAATAACCCCCGCCTCTGGTTATCAGGTGCGGGGGTCACGTAGTTGATACTTTTTGACCTATATCGGTGCTAGAAAACACTTGCACCTCCCGCTTTGGATAAGTTGATCTAGATTCAGCCATCCGGTAATCGCTTCAAAAATACTTTCACGCTGCAATTTACTGCCGACAAAACAATACATTTCCTCAAACGCAAACAGCGCGAATACTCTGCCTAAACCCTTGTTGGGTCGGCAATGTATCACGCTGCTAATGGTTGAGGAGAATCTGCTTATCATTGAAGGTTTGTAGTATTTGTAATTGGGACTTATATCAATAATACAGTTGTAGTATGCGATTGTCTACTGCCCTCTGATCCAGCCTGTGGTTTTGGTGCATTTTTCCTGAAAGGATCACTTTTTCTAGACTCAAAAGCAAAGGCGATCCAGTCTATGGTTGCGATCGCCTTTGTTCAGATGCGTACTTGGATGTAGAAGAGTTGGGTAATGTTTTTGAGAGTTTATGGATGGACTCTCAGGGAACTCTAATTTTTTAACTCTGGGAATAACAGCTACATCTGTCAAGTTGACAGAGTTACTAAGTGTGGTGAGTAGTGGTGACACTACTTCTTGGTAGAAGATGCCCAGTTTCTTCAACCGCAAAAATTCCACACTTAAACATTGTAAACAGAGTGTTAATTACACCTGTTACTAAAGCTGGCTTGGCAGTTTCCAAGGCCACCAAGCCAGCAATTCAACAAAAACTAAAGCAAAAGGTTACTGCAATGAATAGAAACACTAGAAACTTACAACTTAATGATAAGTCAAAGCACCGGAGAGGTTTTCTTTGGAGGCTTCGACAGCTATGTAGGTTTTGGCATCCCATCTTAGGGGCTGTCATAGCGATCGCTTCTCTAATGAAGTTGCTGTTTCACTAACAGGCGATCGTCTTATCTGGCGGATTCCGCCAGATACCTCAATGGATGCGTAGCTTGCCGCCGTAGGCATCGCTCAAAAAAACTCATCAAAAAGGCGATCGCACTGGATCGCCTTTTCTTCTAAGAAACTGATCCCTTTCCCTGCCTGGACAAGGTAAATCTGATAACCTTGGCAGCCGCTGTTCCCGCAAATAACTATACTTTGGCTCAAGAAATATTACGCGGTGTAGCACAGGCACAGCATGAGTTTAATGACAATGGCTTAAATGGTCGATTATTGGAAAGCGGAATATGCCTTCAAGACGTTCAAGTTAACAAAAGTAGTGATTTTCTCTAATCCTGATGATTCATACAGTTTTACTATCACAGGAGAAGTTAGTTAGCGTACAGCTACTAGTTATGACGCTACTCAAGCTTTTATTTGTACATGAATACTTGAGTGTTCATTTCCCTCCTATGAGGTGATGGAAGAGATTTAGCCAAAAACAACTGCGATCGCCTTTATCCTCCAAGAAAATAGTTAGTTGAGTGCAGCAGCGATCGCCCTTCATCCTCTAAGAAAAAGTTCTAATTTTCTGGAACTTTCAATCTAGGCGGTGTAGTCCTAATTAGAAAAGCGACTTATAAATAACTTCTATAAATAGCCCTTGGGGAATATAACCCCATCCAAAGCCCAGTCACGACGACCGGGTTTTTTGGTTTTGAAGCGATGTGAAAAGCGGGCTGTGACGCTCGACGACTCGGTTTAGCTTCTCTACCAGACGCTACTCGCGTTCGCTATCGGTGACGCTTTGACGTTATTCTTCATTATTGCCGTATGTCACACAAGGACTATCAATTACAATTGCACTTTGGAATGAATTACAGAAAATGACGGTAGAACAATTAACCCCAAATTCTTCTGGGTGAATGCACTCTATCGCTCCTTCTACTAAGGCATGGAAAGCACAATCATTGCAGATAGTCTGACATTCGCCCACTGTCATTGCTCCTCTATTAAATTAGAACAAGTAATGACTTAATTATCCAATCAAAACCTCGGCAGCACTGTACCCGTGCCCGCGTCTTTCTTCGTGCGGACATAAGCCTTTGTTGTATCGGTTTTACTGTGCCCCAACTGGTTTTGCACCTCAAAAACATTTTTATGCTCGACTGCTCTTGTCGCGTGAGAATGGCGTAACCAGTGACATGAAAACTTCACCTTTGCCACCTCGGAGATATCCTGAATCAACCTTTTTATTGCCCGATCGCTCAACGGCAACCCCTTTTTTGCTGGGTCAGGTGACATATTCGCAAACACGGGCATCTTATCACTAGCCATCCCCCGGTACTTTTTGAAAACGAGCGAAGTCTGATGGTCTAAGCCAATCTCGCGGTACTTGCCACCTTTGCCTCGGAACTTAATCGTATAGTATCCCCGGTTTCTATCCTCTGGTGTCGGGTCGGGATACCACTGGAAATTATGCCAATATAACCCCGGATAATCTTCC
Source organism: Nostoc sp. CCY 9925 (assembly GCF_963920935.1). NCBI lineage: Bacteria > Bacillati > Cyanobacteriota > Cyanophyceae > Nostocales > Nostocaceae > Nostoc > Nostoc sp. CCY 9925. The sequence continues at coordinate 48,854 of NZ_CAWUDO010000064.1, forward strand.
TTGGGTTGGCCCGGTTCATCACCCGGAACCGTCACGCGACCCACTTCACCAACCCGCATCCCACTGTAAAAAATCAAACTAAAAACTAGCCAATACTTACCCCCCAACTGCTTGGCTGCATCAGCTAGCTTCTTCATCTCGAAATCTTCTAGATATCGCTCTGCCTTCGGTAAATTACTGAAATTGTCGTAATTTATACTACTTGCAATATTCCGCAAAAAATAGCCAATACTCTCCCCACTCCCATAACTCCAGAGCGATCGCAATATCAGCACTCGGTTACTTTTAGTATAAGGGGAAACCTCACCCCAGGAAGCAATAAATTCTAGTAACAATGGTTGCTGTAGCAATCTTAAATCAGGTATACCTTGATTCCGTACCCAATCAAGCAATTTTTGACCAAATCGGTAGTATTTTCGTTTAGTTTGTTCGCGGTTTTGGCTTCCAGCCCAAGCCAAAATTAACTCCTCATCATTACCCACCGCAGGCGTGCGGTAATAATATTGCCGAATTACCTCCTCTACCAATTCTGGAGTTACTTGAGCATTAGTGTTTTTAATTACACTTGGTTGGGGAGTAGCAGGCAGAATTTCTACAGAGCCAATCTCAATATTAGTAACATCCATCTGGTCTTTAGGGTTACGCGACCATAAAAATATAGCTTCCTGGAAGTGCTGTTTCAGGAAGCTTTTATATTCTACGACAGCGCCGTGAATATACTGCCGGCACTCTTCGTTAATAATTCCAAAAGCCTGCACAAAAGTAGCAAGATCCCTTCTAGGGTGAAAGACCCAAAACACGGCGGACGATTCCCGAACGGGTTTGTGCTTGAATCACCAATCCCTGATATGTTGATAGCATTGCTATCTACTTGATATCGATAGCTGTTGCTATCAATTGTGATATCACTATGCCTGACGAGAACAAACCCAGCGAGATGATCCGCGTACCCACTCCCCTGATTCCAGCAGTTAGGGAGTTATCCCGGCTGCACCGACAAGGACGAACAAGCGAGTTGCTTCACTCTTTGGATGAATTAATACTGGCGTTGGACAGTAACAGTAGAAGCGCCAACCCTACTTCCCAAACGATATTAGCTATTTGCGAACGACTGGATAAGCTGGAATCACAGAACTTCGGTGAATCTCATAGCAACGAAACTGGAGCAATCCATAATCTCGCCGATTTATCAGAAAAAATTGAGGGGATAACAGCCC